>JAZGGY010000185.1:0-6159 GCA_036480675.1 bacterium
TTCGAGGAGTTTTTCTGTCCGGCTTTTTTATCGGGTTTGCCTTCTTCGATGATGGCGAGGACATCCTCCTCGCGCATTATCAGGTATTCGTCGTCGTCTATGGTAACTTCGCTGCCGGCGTACTTACCGAAAAGGATGTTGTCGCCGACTCGTACGTCGAGCGGTATGCGCTTGCCCGCCTCGTCCAAGCGCCCCAAGCCTACGGCTATAACTTCGCCGCGCTGGGGTTTCTCCTTAGCGGTATCAGGGATTATAATGCCGCCTTTAATTACTTCTTCTTCCTCGAGCCGCTTGACGAGGATGCGGTCTCCCAATGGGCGGACTTTGATCATAAGATAGGCTCCTTTCTATAATAAGGGTGGTAAGATTATAGGCGTATACGGTGTCAGGGGAAATACGTTATAACTACGTTGCAAATAATGTGCCAAATACACTTCGCCTAGAAACGTATTATTTTCAGGCGATTGCGGCGTAGACGGCAGTGCCATTTTTGTCAAATTGGCGGTTTTATTTCTCGTTGCGTCAATATGGCGCAGTAAGCCTGGATGGGTGGTACGCGTTGCTAAACCTATTGTACGTATCCTAAAGCTTTCAAGTCGGCGCGGTCGCCGAACAGCTGCGCTTCGTCAACGCCGCTTTCGCGGAAGTCGACGTGTTCCCGGACCCACGCGGCGATCTGGTCCTTTAGGTCTTCACCTACGGCGTCGAGCGGTAGGGGACTTTGTTCGCCCGGGTCGGCGGCTAAATCGAAATATTCGTACGTCGTTTCGCCGGCCTCGATTTTCTGGACGATTTTATTGTCGCCGTTGACCAGGGTAGCGAGGAAGGGCCCGTCGGGGTGCCAAAGGCTCGCGTATACCTCGCGGTCGGTCGAAAAGCCGCCCGCGATAATATCGGTCCGGCCTTCCATCGTGCCCGGGACAGGTAAACCGACGTAAGTCAACGTCGACGGCGCCACGTCTATCAGACTTATCGGCGCCGAGACGCGCGGGGCGACCGAGCGCCCGCGATCATCTTTCGGCAGGGAGATTATTAACGGGACGCGGATAACCTCGTCGTACAGCGTCTTCCGATGTTCGAATTGCCCGTGTTCGGTGAATTCCTCGCCGTGGTCGGAGCTTATGATTACCAGCACGTTGGGGCGGGCGGCCAACTCAGCCAAGAGGCTGGCAACGTACCCGTCGGTAGTTTCTACCTCGTAATCGTACAATGCTTTTATCGTTGGTACGTTTTTCGCGTCCAATTTGCTGCGGTCCGTGCCGTAGGCCTTTTTGCTTAATAAGTTGGGCGCTTTTTCTCGGAGGACAGCGTCGGTCGGTTGGTACGGGTAATGGGGGTCCAAGTAATGAACCCAGACGAACTTCGGCCTACGCGATTTATTGCGTATAACGGAGAGCGTTTTCTCCGTTAAACGGCGGCTCGTTCTACCTGGGGGTTCCGGCTGGAACGCGCTTCCCCTTATCGCGAAGTACCACGCCGTATCGTAGAAATGGGCGGCGGCGAGAAGGGGGTTGAAGTCGGCGTAGTCGTAATGCGCGAAGCCGCGGTGGAGCAAACGAACCGTGTCGAGGTAGGGATTGCTGAGGACGGCGTACGTGTCGTAGCCGTGCTCCCACATAACCTGGGCCCAAGTCGTTCGTAGGTTTTCTTTATTTTCCATACTGTTGCAGCGAGTAACGTTGTAAGACCCGGTCAGCAATCCCGCGAAGGATTGGAGCGTACAAGGCGCCGTCGCGCGGGCGCGGCCGAAGACGACGCCGTCGCGTTCCGCGAACGCCATTATCTCGGGAGAGAATTGGGCGTTGAACGCGTCGGCGCGCCAGGCATCCAGCGTTATGAAGACGACGTCCGGTAAATCAGTGGGCGCTGGGCGAGACCACGAATGGTAATATTTTACGCCGTGCGAGGCCGCGGCCAGGACGAGACCCGCCGCTAAGATGAACCGGCCGACGTTTCTTAATACCACCTTACCCCGGTCCAAGCGCCGCCAAACGCGAACGGACAAAAAGAACAGGGCGGCGGTTATCAATAACGTGGGGCCGCTAATGAGCGCTGGAAACGCGAGCCCTGCTTTAACCTTTACGCCCAGCCGCTCGTACAGAACGTACATCGCCACAATATCCAAATTAACCCACGCGGCTACCGCGGCCAGGCCGACTAATGCTCGCAGGCCGACGGCGGTCGGCGTTAAGCTGCGACGGCGTAGCCGGCGGAAGAATTTTACTCCCAGCGCGAACGCGACCCAAAGGAAGCAAGAGGCCAAGCCGTAAAAGATGATGCGACCGTTGAGGGCGTCCGCGAAACTCTGATTGTAGTAGAAGCCGGTGGCGAACAAGCCGCGGTGGATTAACGTCTCGGCGAGGGCCCAGTAGAAGCCGACGCCGACAGCCGCCGCCAGCCATCCGACCAGGCCGCCGGCTCTCGCGAAAATATTCCGTGTCCGGTTTTTTAATGCCATAGTAACGTTAGCGGGAGGCAGTTACATATAACCCAGGGCCCGCAGGTCCGCGCGGTCCCCGAATAAGTCTCTGCCGCTGTCCTCGCGTTCGCGCGAGACGTCTCGCTCGTCGAGCCATCCCAGTAGCCTTGTCCGTAACCGTTTACCTTCCTCGTCGAGAGGCAAAGGCTTTTGTTCGCCCGGGTCGGCGCTCAGGTCGTAATATTCGGTGCGCACGTCGTCGCCGTCGAGCGTCGCAACCACCTTTTTATCGCCGACGATTAGCGCCGCGGTTAGATATTCTGGCGAGTTAAGTATAACAAAGACCTCGCGGTCGGGGGGGATTTCGCCCGACAATATATCCACTCGACCGTCCATAGACGGCGGTACGGGTAAACCGAGGTAGTTAAGTACCGAGGGGGCAACGTCCACCAGGCTAACCGGAGACGACGTTTTGCCTACGGTGACGTGCGTACGGTCCGGCTTCGGCAACGCTATTATGAGCGGTACCTTACATACCTCATCGTATACGGTCCTATTGTGTCGAGTCCCCCCGTGTTCGAAGAACTCTTCGCCGTGGTCGGACGAGATGATAACGAGAGTGTTAGGTTCGAGTGCGAGTTCGGCCAGGAGACGCGCTACTTCCCGATCCGTGCCCTCCACTTCACATTCGTATAACGTTTTGATAGCTTCCGCGTTTTCGGCCAATAAATTCCCTTTGTCCGTACCGAGGTTGGTTTTATCGGATAAGTGAGGCGCTTTTTCCCGTAAGACGGCGGCGGTCGGTTGGTACGGGTAATGGGGGTCTAAGTAATGGACCCAAATAAATTTCGGCCTTCTGGAACCTTTACGTACGACGGATAGGGTTTTTTCGGTCAATATCCGGTTGGCCTCACCCGGGGCCTCGGGGATGAAACTTTGTCCCCGTTTCGCGTAGTACCAGGCCGTATCGTAAAAGTGAATCGTTCTTAAAAAAGGATTGAAGCGTACGTAATCGAGGTGAGTGAAGCCGCGGTTTACGAAGCGTATGGTGTCCAGGTACGGGTTATGGAAGACGGCGAAAGTATCGTACCCGTTATCGCGCATTACCTTGGCCCAGGTCGTATGTATGTCGTCTCGGCGTTCGACGCCATCGGACCGCGTTGCGTTGTAAGAACCCGTGAATATGGCCGCGAACGACGGCAGCGTCCACGACGACGGCGCCCGGGCGTTAGTGAAAACCAGACCGTTTTCCCGCGCGAAGGTCGCAATCGCCGGCGAAATGTCGTCGCGGAAGGCGTCTGCCCGCCACGCGTCGAGGGTTATGAATACGACGTTGGGTAGGTCCGACGGCCTCGGCCGCGACCAGGACCGGAACCGCTCGTAGCCGTAGGATGTCGCGGCGAGGGCCAGGGCCGCGGCCAAGAAAGCATAGCCTACGGATTTTAAGACGGCCCGAGCCGCGCCGAAGCGTCGCCGCAGCCAGTTTAGGAATAATATTAATGCCGCTAAGGCGAATAACGAAGGGACGGCGCCGAGGGCTATGAGTACGAACCGATTGCCGGGGCCGATGCCTAGTTTGTCGTGGAACAAGTAGGCCGCCATTATAGTCAAATTGACCCACGCCGCCGCCGCGGCCCAAAAGGTTATAGTGCGCCTGGCCACCGCGTCGAGGGAGAAGTCGCGGCGGAAGACCCAGCGCCACGCGCTTGCGCCGAGCATTACTAGCGCCCATACGGTTACGGAGACCAAGCCGTAGAAGACGACGCGGCCGTTAAACGCCGACGTAAAGCTCCGGCTAAAGTAGAAGCCCGAAGCGAAAACAATTCGGATTACCAGCGTTTCGGCCAAGCCCCAAGCAATGCCTACGGCCAAAGCGCCCGCAGGCCAACGCAGCGGCCGCGCGCCCTTTACCAGCGCTGTTCGTATGCGACTAAGTTTGGCCAAAACCTCTTATATTCCTCAAGTAACGGTGCCGGCGCGTCCGCGAATAGGGGTCTTACATATAACCCAACGCCCGTAAGTCCGCCCGTTCGCCGAATAGCGACGTATCGCCGACGCCGATTTCCCGAGAGACATCCCGGTCTTCGACCCATTTTAAAAGTTTCTCTTTCAACCGCTCGCCGTCGTCATCCAGCGGCAGCGGCCTTTGTTCCGCCGGGTCGGCCTTTAAATCAAAGTATTTTATTTCCGTGTACTCGCCCTTGATTTTCGCTATGACTTTTTTATCCCGTTCTACCAACGCGGCGAGCATATTTGCGGCTCGGTTTAGCGTGAGGTAAACCGCCCGGTCCGCTGGCGGGTTTCCCGTAAGTAAATCTTGCCGTCCCTCCATCGTCGGCGGCACCGGTAGGGCGAGGTAATTTAAAACCGAGGGCGCGACATCGACCAAGCTTACGGGCGCCGGTACTACGCCCACGCGCGGACGGTGACCGCGGGCGCCGGGTAACGCGACGATAAGCGGGACCCTGCATACTTCGTCGTATAGCGTGTGGCTGTGCTCCTTGCCGCCGTGCTCGAAAAATTCCTCGCCGTGGTCGGCCGAAATGACTACCAGCGTATTCTTTCTGCGCTCGAGCTCGGCCAAAAGCGGCGCGACGAGCGAATCTGTGCTCCTAACTTCTCCTTCGTAGAGCCCTTTCGCTATGGGGGAATTTGCTTCCGTTAAATATTTCCTGTCGACGCCGTAATGGGTTTTATTTAGCAAATAGGGCGCTTCCTCTTTCAAAACCCGACGAAGGGGTTGGTATGGGAAGTGCGGGTCGAGGATATGGACCCATACGAACGTGGGCCGTTTCGTAGGGCGGCGAAGGATTTTTAAGGTTTTATCGACTAGGCGCCGCGTCGTTTCGCCCGGCACCTCCGGTGAACATCTACGCCCGCGCAGGGCGAAGTACAAGGCGGTGTCGTAAAAGCGGATCGGCGTTAAGGTGGGGCGGAAGTCGACGTAGTCGAAATGGGAAAAACCGCGGAAGATGAGCCGGACCGTGTCGAGGTGGGGATTGCTCAGAACGGCGTAAGTGTCGTAACCGTTGTCCCGCATTACTTCGGCCCAAGTCTGCGGAACGACGTCCCAGGATCGGCGGCTTGGGCCGCCGCTTCGCAAACCCTCCACGTTGGCGACGTTGTAAGACCCCGTTAGGGCTGCCGAGAAAGACGGCAGCGTCCACGACGAAGGGGCGCGTGCGTTCGTAAAGACCAGGCCGTCCCTTCGCGCGAAATCGTATAGCGTCGGCGTGAGCTTTTCGTTGAACGCGTCGGCCCGCCAGGCGTCCAACGTTATTACGACGACGTCGGGGAGGTCGGACGGCGTCGGCCGAGCCCAACTTTTATGCCAAAGGTAAAAGAAAGACGACGGCGCGCCTGTCACGGCGGCGACAAGCAAGATATAAGACGCAAAAAAAACGGCGCCGCGCACCGCTTTATATTTCGCGTAAAGTTGGCTAAAAGCCGTTACCACGGCGGCCGTGATCAACGCCGGTATTAGAACGCTTGCAGCGACGTACGCTGCTTTGTTCCAGGTCGGTAAGTAGGTTTTCTCGTAGAGGAGGTAGAGGAAGAGGAAAAAGAGGTTGGCCCAAACGGCGACGGTGGCCGTGGCGATCAAGGCCCGTCCGCGGGTGGAAGGCGGCGTAGCGGGACGCTTTCTCGTGCGTTTCCGCAAGTTAAACGCTAACGCGAATAGTAAAGCGAGGGCGACCGCGACGAGGCCGTAAAAAACGAAGCGGCCGGTTAAGGCCGAT
>JAZGGY010000186.1:0-3668 GCA_036480675.1 bacterium
GGAAAGCGCTATGAAAACGTTCCTGATTACCGCATTATTGTTGAAAGCCGCGGCCTCCCAGGCCGCCGACTTCGGCCTGGCGGATTGGGGCGACACGCGCGACGAGGTAATAGCCGCGGCGGGCGAACCTATCGAGGAGCTCGATCTCGGCGGCAACTACTTCATGGTCTACGCCGACGTCTACGGGGCCTACCCGGCGCAGCTGTGGTACTGGCTCGACGCCGACGGCGGCGTGCTGGTCGCGGGCGTCATCTCCGCCGCGGAGGCCACGCTGGCGACGTTCTACTCCTGGGAGCGGGAGCTGAGCGCGCGATACGGCGAGGCCACGGTCGACGACGAGTTCGCCGTCCAGGACGAGGCGGTGCGCGAGCGGGCGTCCTCGGGCTACGCCGCGGCGAGGGAGGAGGACGTCCGCAACGGCCTGTATCGCCTCCGCCGCGCCTGGGCGACGGAGCGGACGCTGGCGTCGCTGGCGGCGGCGGGCGGCGCCGGCGAGCTGAAGGTGGAAGCGATACTGTCGTCGGCGGAGCTGGGGGGGCCGCTGTTCGAGATGGGTGGCGCCGCGCCGGCCGAGGAGGAGGCGCCGTAGCGCGACTTTTAGGGCCGGCCTTCGGGTCGGCCCGGTGGTCGTCGCGCCGCGTGAACGCGGCGTTGTAGGCCGCGGGCTGCTGAGGGACCTCGGCGTGAACGCCGAGGCCTCGGTGCATGTAGCGACTGGCCTTCGGGTCGGCCCTTTTTAGTTGGTGCCGTTCGGGATTTTCTGTTATATTTAATCGCAGAGGGTAGTAAGTAACTCGAGGAGGTAAAGGGAAATGAGGAAGCTCGCGATAACGACGGCCGCGGCGCTGACGGCGCTGGCGGCCTTTTCGCATGCCGGAGGAGGATACGTATTCGAAGGGCGGTGGGGGCGGTGGGGGTACGGCAACGGCGAATTCGGCCACCTACACCACGTCGCCGTGGCTTCCGACGGCACGGTTTACGTCGCCGATCCGTGGAGGTCCCGGATCCAATATTTCACCTCCACCGGCTCTTTCCTGGGCAAATGGGGTAAAAGCGGTTACGGGCCCGGCGAGTTTCGCGCGCCTTTCGGCGTCGCGGTAGCGCCCGACGGCAACGTCTACGTCGCCTGTACCTACATGAACCGGGTGCAGTATTTCACCTCGAGCGGCTCGTTCCTGGGGTCGTGGGGACCGAGCGGGAGCGAGTACGGCCAATTCAAAATGCCCGGCGGTATAGCCGTAGCGCCTGGCGGCACCGTCTACGTAGCCGACACCTCCAATAAGCGGATCCTATATTTCACCCTTACCGGTTCGTTCCTGGGGGGCTGGTGGCCTCCCGGCGGTGGGTATCCCAACGACGTCGCCGTCGCCCCGGACGGAAACGTCTACGTCGCTTTTCCAGATTCCCGCATTTCGTACTTTACGCGGACCGGGTCCTTCCTCGGTGGGTGGGGTTCGGCAGGTTCCGGCCCCGGGCAGTTCTCCGGGCCGAACGGCCTCGCCATCGCGCCCGGCGGCCGCGTATTCGTTACGGACGGTTGGCCTAATTGCCGCGTGCAGTACTTCACACCCACCGGCCGGTATCGGGGCGAGTGGGGAGAGCCCGGTAAACGTAGCGGCCAGTTCCAAAATCCCTCCGGGATTGCGTTTTCGACCGCGACGGGTTGGCTTTACGTAACGGATGACACGACCTTCCGCGTCCAATACTTCCGCTGGTCGCCGCCCGCCGTCTCCCCCACCTCGCTGGGCCGCGTGAAGGCGTTGTTTAAATAGGTACCCCGCCAAACCGGAATCGAAGGGGCCGGCCTTCGGGTCGGACCTTTTTTTAGTTGGTACCGTTCGGGGTTCTCTGTTATAGTTAATCTAAGAGGGCAGTAGCCCGAGGAGGTAAAGGGAAATGAGGAAGCTTGCCATAACGACGGCCGCGGCGCTGACGGCGCTGGCGGCCTTTTGTGCCTGGGGCGGCTGGGTGTACGAGGGCCAGTGGGGCACGTACGGTACCGGCGACGGCCAGTTCAACGATTCGTGGGGCGTAGCCGTCGCGCCCAACGGGACGGTTTACGTTTCCGACCGAGAGAACCACCGCCTACAACATTTCACGGCCACGGGCTCGTTTTTAAGTAAATCGGGCGTGAGGGGGAGCGGCAACGGCCAATTCGATAAACCCACGGGCGTAGCCGTCGCGCCGAACGGAAACGTCTACGTAGCCGATTCCTGGAACTCCCGCCTCCAATACTTCACCTCGAGCGGGTCCTATCTCGGCCAGTGGGGCGCGCGCGGCTCGGGCAACGGCCAGTTTCTTCTCCCCGAGGGTGTCGCCATAGCGGCCGACGGAACCGTTTACGTAGCGGATTCGATAAACGACCGCGTCCAAAAATTCACTTCGAGCGGCGCCTTCCTCGATAAATGGGGTTCGTACGGGTCGGGTAACGGCATGTTCATAATGCCGTGCGGCGTCGCTGTGGCGCCCGCCGGGAACGTGTACGTAGCCGACACCCTTAATAGCCGCGTCCAGTACTTCACCGCGGCCGGTTCGTATCTCGGCCGGTGGGGTTCGGAAGGTACGGGTGAAGGCCAGTTTATGGGCCCGTGGGGTATTTCCGTCGGTCCCGATGCGAAAGTTTTCGTCGCGGATGAGCTCAACGCCAACGTCCAGGGTTTTACGGCCACCGGTTCGTTCCTGGCGCGATGGGGTATTCCCGGGTCGGGCAACGGTCAATTCCAGTCCCCGTTACACGTTGCCGTTTCGCGGACGGGCGCTCGAGTCTACGTAGCCGATTCTTATAACCACCGCGTCCAATACTTTAACCGGAACGAACCCGCGGTCACGCCTTCCTCCCTCGGCCGCGTGAAGGCGCTGTTCAGGTAGGGGCGACCGGTTAGTCGTCCGGCGTTAACGCCGAAGCCTCGGTGCACGTAGGGGCCGGCCTTCGCGTCCGCCCTTTCTGTTGAAGTAGTCCAGTATCTTCTGCTATATTTATTCTCAGAGGGCAGTAAGTAACTTGAGGAGGTAAAGGGAAATGAAGAAGCTCGCGATAACGACGGCCGCGGCGCTGACGGCGCTGGCGGCCTTTTGTGCCTGGGGCGGCTGGGTGTACGAGGGCCAGTGGGGTACGTACGGCCCCGGCGACGGCCAATTCCAGAAACCGAGCGGCGTCGTAGTCGGCGCGGATGGTACCGCGTACGTCTGCGACAGAGAGAATTTCCGCATACAGTACTTCACGGCTAACGGTAGTTTCCTCGGCAAGTGGGGAACATTCGGTTCCGGGGACGGCGAGTTTCGCAGCCCCCGGGGGATTGCGGTCGCGCCCGGCTCCGGGTACGTTTACGTGGTCGACGACGCTATCTCTTGCGTCCAGTATTTTACGCGTGCCGGGTCTTTCCTCGGAAGGTGGGGTTCGCTCGGTTCGGGCAACGGCGAATTCCGGTCGCCGGACCGGCCCGCCATAGCCGCCGACGGCAAGGTCTACGTCTCGGATTACTATAACTACCGCGTTCAGTATTTCACCTCGACCGGGTCTTATCTGGGGCAATGGGGCTCGCGGGGGTCGGGCGACGGCGAATTCTTTTTTCCGAACGGCCTGGCCGTAAACGCCGGCGGAAATGTTTACGTGGGTGAAGAAGGCAATAACCGGATACAATATTTCACCGCCGCCGGTAGTTTCCTGG
>JAZGGY010000187.1:0-10667 GCA_036480675.1 bacterium
CGGCCCCAGCAGCACGGCCGCGGCCGCGAGCGACGGCGAGTCCGCCGGGCCGGTCAATATTTCGCGCGCGGCGAGCGGAAGCGCCGTCGGGTCCGCGGGTTTAATCCCCAGATACCGGATTTTGTAAAATATCATCGTATAGATGTGGGAGTACTCGGCCGCGGCGGCGAAGGGACGCGCTATGCCGTAGGCGGCGGCGAAGAATATGACGAGCGCGGCGGCTCGCTGCCACCATTTCAGCCGCCACCGCCACGCGACCAGCGCGGCCGCGGTCACCGCGACGGCGAGCGCGAAGGACGGCGACGCCAGGAAGACCTTTTCGCGCAGCGCCGGGTGGAGGTACGCGACGGCCGCGGCGACGACCAGCGCGGCCGCGCCCCGGCTTACGTTCTTCGTCTCGTTGGATGCCAGCGCCGCCGCGGCCAGCGGCAGCGTCGCGAAGAAGAACAGGAAAGACGACGCGTGCCAACTCACCAGGGCGAGCGCGAAGGCCGCAGCGGCGCCGGCGAACCAGCGCCATCCGCCTCCCTGCACAACCCTCGCCTGGCAGTACAGGGCGAAGAATAATACGGGGAGGACGAAGTCCTCGCGGAGGTAATTCCCGCACGTCCGCAAGTATATGGGCAAAGCGAGGGCGTACACCAGCGCCGCGAGCAGCGCCCCCCGCCGCGAGCCGAACGCGCGCCGCGCCCATAAATATACGACGAAGAGCGTAAGGCTGCTCCAGAGCGAGACGTGCCACCGGAGGAAATTTAAAGGGGGGACGTCGCGGACCAGCGGCCCCAGGAGCCGGTACGAGAGGCCGACGAAGGCGTCCTGGGTGAGGAAGAAGGACCGCGCGGTGTCGACGCCCTCCGGCCACTGCGCGGCGCGGTCCAGCGCCGGGACCGTTTCGCCGGCCGCGAACGTTTGCATATAACGGAAGCGGAAAGCGGGGTCCGAGGTGAAGTACGCGCCGGGCGCCCAGTGGTACAATTTTACCGAGACGACGACGACGTACAGGACCGCCAAAACGACGGCCGCGGCCAACGCGGGCCTGCGCGATACGAACTCTATCAATTCCCGTAAGCGACGCAAATGGTTGATATCCTTGGGGTAATTAAACCGACGCAGTTTAACATACGGCCGCGGCGCCCTCAACCCAAGGTGTAAAGGCGGGGCGGGGGGGGCGGGAGGGGGGGCGCCCGGAGGGGGGCGGGGGGGTCGGCCATTAAGAGGTTGACACGGAACCCCCGCTTAACTTATCATACACGCCGCCCCACGATTGGGAATGATAATCGGCTCGGCGCCGCTCAGGAGGTCCGTACGTATGGCGGAAAACATCCACAAGTTCACGGAAGGCAACTTCGAGGCCGAGGTCTTGCAATCCGACAAGCCGGTCCTCATCGACTTCTGGGCCGAGTGGTGCATGCCCTGCAAGATGATCGCGCCGGCGGTGGAGGAGGTCGCGAACGAGAACGCGGAGGCCCTCAAAGTCGGCAAGGTCAACGTCGACGAGGAAACCGGCATCGCGTCCAAATACGGCATTCGCTCCATACCGACGCTGCTGATTTTCAAGGGCGGCCAGATAGCCGAGAAGATGGTGGGCGCGGTTTCCAAAGAGAACATCCAGGAGTTCGTAGATAAGGTAAAATAGGGCGGGGCCCGGCCGCGCCGCCGCGAAAACAGCGTAGCAATAATCCCGTCGCTGCTTGAGCGGCGGGTGTTTTTTTATACCGGACCGGCCGACGTTATGCTATCTTTTCGGGGGGAAAGCGAGAGATGACCGGCGAACAGAAACTACCCGACGCGAACAGCTCCTATAAATTGGGAGCGAAACGTCGGGGTTTTTTGTTGGGGGTGGGAGTTCGAGGCCGTACCGTTCACGGCACGGTCCTTCACCGCTCGGCTTACAACCGCGCCTTCAGGCGGGGAGGTTGCGCGGGCGCCGCGTGAACGCGGCGTTGTAGGCCGATGGCCTATGAGGACCCTCGGCGTGAACGCCGTGGCCTCCGGCCGTTCGGGAGTTCGAGGCCGTACCGTTCACGGTACGGTCCTTCACCGCCCGGGCCTACAACCGCGCCTTCAGGCGGGGAGGTTACGGGAGTGCCTTTAGGTATATACATCCGCGACGGCGTATCGGCGGAGGTGCGGGACGTTTCGCCTCGGACCGCCTCGTATATACTCTATTACCATTACGTATTCAGGACGAAATACAACCGGCCCGTACTCACCGAGGCCGTGGCGGACGAATTGCTCGCCGTGCTGGCGGCGGTATGCGAGGAACGCGGGTATTTATTATGCGCCGCGGCCGCGATGCCGGACCACGTTCACCTCGTCCTGAGTTTAAAACCCACGACGCCCCCGGCGGAACCCATGCAATACGTCAAGGGGCGCTTGTCGCGGGAGCTTCGGCGCGCTTTCCCCGAGCTGGCGGGGCCGGCTTTATGGGCGGGCGGGTACTACGTTGAGGCGGTGGGGAAGAAGAACATACATCAGGTCTTACATTATGTATCGCGGCAAGACGAACATCACGACGGCGCCGCGTGAACGCGGCGTTGTAGGCCGACGGCCTATGACGAACCTCGGCGTGAACGCCGAGGCCTCCGGCCTTCGCGGTTTATGTTATCTTGTTGGCAGGAAGGTGAGAGATGACCGGCGAACAGAAACTACCCGACGCGAACAGCTTCTATAAATTAGGAGCGAGGCGTCGGGCGTTTTTTGTTGGGGCTCTTATCGAAGAATTTGCATTAGCCGACCGCAAGATCGGCGCGCAGGCATACTAGTTGTACGGCCTAACGGATGAGGAGATAAAGACCGTGGATGGGGGCACAAACTAATGGAGATTAAGGATTTAGCAAGTAAAAGAAACTTGGAACTAGCTTGGCGGCGGATAACAACAGGCGGGAACCACCCGTATAAAAGGTTTTTTAGAGAACTATATTATATATACGAAGTAGCCTTGAGCGACAACTTAGCCGACTTAAGGAAGCGGCTTAAAGGATGGGCTTTTGCAGCAAATCAAGCCGAACGTGTTTATTTACCGAAAAAATCCGGATTACACCGGCCGATTAGCCTTCTTAGAATAGAAGACCAGATCGTCCTCCAAGCTTTTGCGAACTTAGCGGCGAAGCGTTTGTATAGGAAACGGAAGCCTTTCCAATTCAAGGCGGTCTTCAGCAATATCTTAATCGATGATAAGAGTATTTTCTTCTTCGAACCCTGGCAGGTTACGTACGGCGCTTTCCAAAGTAGGATAAAGAAACATTACGAAGCCGGGCTTAGATGGGTAGCGGATTTCGACTTAGCCGCGTTCTACGATACAATTTCGCACGAATTGCTAATTAAAACGATCTACCCGAATAAGCCGACGAACCCTGATATGACATGGTTACTACAATGTTTGAGGAGCTGGAGCTCTGGTAAGTTTTCTACGTCCCATGGACACGGCCTTCCTCAAGGACCTGTCGCTTCTAGTTTCTTATCGGAGTGTTTCTTAATACCTATCGATAAAGACCTCCAGAAGTTCGAAGGTTACGTTAGGTACGTTGACGACATCAGGTTATTTGGCCGAACGGAAGATGAGGTAAGAGAAGCTGTTATCCGCCTCGAAACGCGATGCAGTGAACGGGGGTTAATACCACAAATAGGGAAATTCGCTATAAAACGGGTGTATAGTCCGGAAGAAGCTATGGCGATATTACCTAGCGTAGCGGAACCCCAACGAGAACAACGGCAACCTGCCATTCCTCGCGCGCGCGCAATTAAATGGGCTTATTCGGCGGTTAACGGGAAACCTTATAAGGTAGTGGATAAAACTCGTTTGCGATACGTGCTTTTTCGCGCCGCGCCTGATAATAAAATACTAAACCTTGTTCTTAGATTAATACCACGCCACCCCGAACATGCAGAAGCTTTTTTTTGTTATTTAGCTGAATTTGACGTACGGAAACCTATTACCCGCTTATGTCTAGAAATCTTAAAAAAGAACCCGTATCCTTACGTTCGCGGGGAGGCATGGCACGTCCTAGCTCGGTACTTAAAAACCCCAAGGGGTATCGAAGAACGTTACAAAGAAGAGCTTAAACGTAAAGCCATAAATTTAGCAAAAAGTAAAACGGCCGAATCTTTTATGGAGCGGTGGGGGGCGTGTCACTTCCTCGCAGTTTTTGAGTCGATATATCGCCAAAGGCTCAGCAGGTGGTTAAATTACCAACCGCCGTTATTGAAAGCGCTCCTAGCCCGCGCGCTTCCGGATACTTCTTTCGGTCCTTGTCCTAAAGCAGTAGGCCATTACTTGCGTCATTCCGCACCAGAACCTGGTCTTTCGATTTGCCCTCGTATCCACGAATTGGGCTTGGAGCTTGGCACTTTGGGTTATGAAGAAAAACAACTCCCTTCCCAAGTCTGTAATACTCTCCGGGAACTGGGGGTTATTCATACGACTAAAACCCGCGTGGATGCTATTGGCGAGATATTACGCGCGAGATATCAAGTCGATACTCCCAAATCTTGGTACACCCTTTTAGCCACCGAATACGGTCACGCGTTAGGGATACTAAGAATAGCTGAGGCTACGTTCGATACCGGTAGGTCGAATTGGTTGAAGTACCAGAATTCGTTCAACGACGCTATATTCCGTGCCCTCCAAAGGCATTTGGATTCCATAAAACACCTAGGTTCATGCAAAATTATTGATAGAAAGGGGCATTTAATTAATTTTGGTGTCCTATTAGCTCCTAAAACCCCTTTTTCTCGACATTGCCCAAAAGTCGCTAAATGCTTTAGGCATATAAACGACCGGAGGAACCGACTCCCGGGATCTCACCCGTACGAAAAGAAAACCGCTTCTCGTTGCCGTTATCTAACGAAGCAAGAAAGGAACCGTTTCGTAGCGGAGCTTATTCCCGCATACGCCGATTTTGCTGCGTTAATGCCGTGATTTAAGGTTTCTTTTCTTGGAAACGGACCGGCGCCGGACCTTCGGGCCGACCTCAAGGTCAGCGTCTACGGAAACCCCCGCCGCCGCAACTTAAAACACACGCGCAATCAACTGAGGAGTCGATCAAACCATGTCTGACGAAAAGTATACTAGCGATGAAATAGGGGACTTCGGCGAGCTTGCTGTAAAAGACCACCTCGAATCGGACTTCGAAGCAGAAGTAGAACTATCACCGGGAAGTCGGACAATGACCGATGTAGAGGCGCTATTCCCAGACGGCGTACTTCGGATCATCCAAGTAAAAGCGTCGCCCGAGGACCCGGATAAGCCTAGTGCGGATGAGAAACGAGGTCTTAATAGTAGGGCTACAAAAATCAAAGCGGTCCCCGTTTACGCGCGCGTATGGCTTAACCTCGAAGGAGACGCGCCCAAGTATTCAAAAATCGTCTACTATAACGCACGCACCGACGAAATCATACAAGAATGGCCGGCCCCATGACCGGTTTCAAGTGATAACGTCGCTACCGAATAAAAAACGGGGCCGCTACTATTGCCTTTCCGGCCGGGTTAAGAGGTTTCCCGCTGCCCCGGCCGTTTAAGGCTGTACCGCCCCACCCCCCAAAGTTTTTAATTGCGCCCGGGGGGGTGTTTTATTATTATGCGGGTAAGGCGCTATGGCGAAGAAAAAGGCGAAGGACAATTACATGCGGGAAGCGCGGGTCCTGGCGGCGCGCTGGAACCTGCGCATCGACGCCGACGAGCTGAGCCGGGTGTGCGAGCTGCTGGGCCGCGCCCCCACCAAGGTCGAGGCGTTCCTCTTCGACGTCGCCTGGTCGGAGCACTGCTCCTACAAGTCGAGCCGGCGCATCCTGAGGAGGTACCTCCCCACGTCCGCGCCCAACGTCGTTTGCGGCCCGGGCCAGGACGCCGGCATCGTCCGCGTCTTCGAGGAGGACGGCGTCTCCCACTGCGTCGCGCTGGCCCACGAGAGCCACAACCACCCCTCGCAGGTGCTGCCGCTGGAGGGCGCGGCCACCGGCATCGGCGGCATCGTGCGCGACGTCTACTGCATGGGGGCCGACGTCGTCGCGGTCCTCGACCCGCTGCGGTTCGGCGCCACTTCCGGCGAGCACGAGAAGCGGAGTCAGGCCATCGCGCGCGGCGTGGTGGAGGGGATATGGCGGTATGCCAACGCCATCGGCGTACCCAACGCCGGCGGCGACGTGTACTTCGACGAGAGCTATGACGACAACTGCCTGGTGAACGTCGTCGCGGTGGGCGTGGTGGCCGAAGACGACGTCATCCCGAGCCGCGTGCCGGCCGCGGCCCGGGACGAGCACTACTTCATCATCCTGGTCGGCAAGCCCACCGACGACTCGGGGGTGGGCGGCGCCTCCTTCGCCTCGGCCGTCCTCGACGAGGAGAAGGACGTGGCGAACAAGGCCGCGGTGCAGGTGCCGGACCCGTTCCTCAAGCGTGTCCTGGCGGTGGCGACGCGCGAAGTCGTGGCCCGGGCGCGCGAGAAGGGCGTCCAAATCGGGATGAAGGACCTGGGCGCCGGCGGCCTGGGGGGAGCAGCCTCCGAGCTCTGCGCGGCGGCCAAGCTGGGCGGCACCCTCGACCTCGACAAGGTTCCGCTGGCCATCGACGGCCTCGAGCCGCCGATAATAGCCGTGGGCGAGACGCAGGAGCGCTACGTCATCGCGGCCCCGGCCTACTTCGCCGAAGAGATATTGGCTATATACAACGACGAGTACGAGCTGCCGCGCGTCTTCCCGGGGGCGCAGGCCACCATCGTGGGCGAGGTCATGGAGGAGAAGTACTTCCGGATGACGGCCCGCGGCGAGGTCGTGGCCGAAATCCCGTTGGAGGTAATCTCGACCGCGCCCAGCAACCGGCGTGAGGCGCTGGCGCCGGCGGCGCCGCTGGAGTTCGTCCGCCTGAGGGCGCCGGGGGACCTGGCCGAGACGCTGCTCGAGCTTTTAGCCTTGCCCAACATCTGCTCGCGCCGGCCGCTCTACGAGCACTACGACCGCAACGTTCAGGGCAATACCGTCATCGAGGCCGGCGAGGCGGACGCCGCGGTCCTGGCGCCGTGGCCCGGCAAGGACCAGGCCATCGCGCTGGCCTGCGACGGCAACCCGTACGTCGGGAAGCTGGACCCCTACGCCGGCGGCGCCCACGCGGTCCTGGAGGCGTGCCGCAACGTCGTGGCCGTGGGTGCGACGCCGGTGGCGGTGACGGATTGCCTGAACTTCGGCAACCCGGAGGACCCGGAGGTCTTTTGGACCTTCGAGGAGGCGGTGCGGGGCATCGGCGACGCCTGCCGCGCGCTGGGGCTGCGCGGGACGGACGCGCCGCTGCCGGTGGTATCCGGCAACGTGTCTTTCTATAACGACTCGAGCCACGGCGTCGCCGTAAAGCCTTCCCCCGTCGTGTGTGTGCTCGGCTTTATGGAGGACTTCGCCGTCGCCGTTACGACGCAGCTCAAGGAGGCCGGCAACCCCCTCTACCTCATGGGCCGCAGGTGGGGCGAGCTGGGCGGCAGCCAGTATTATCAGCTGCGCGGCCGGCTGGGGTGGCCCGCGCCCATGCCGCGCTTCGGCGAGGAACGCCAGATGCACGAGGCGGTCCTGGAGCTGGTCGAGACGAAGTGCGTGGCTGCGGCGCACGACATAGCCGACGGCGGCCTGGCCGTCTGCCTGGCGGAGATGATAATCAGGCCCCGGTGGGCCGCGTCGTTGGGATGCGCCGTCGACGTCGGCCCGGCGCTCGGCTCCACGCCCGCCGACGTGGCGCTGTTCTGCGAGAACGGCGGCTTCGTGCTGGAGGTCCGCAAGGGCTCGGCCGAGGCGGCGGAACTCATAATGGACGACGCCGGCGTCGACTGGTGGCGGCTGGGCGAAGTCACCGGCGAGCCGACGTTGACGATAAAAGAAGGCGAGAAGACGCTGCTCGAGCTCGCCGCGGCGGACATGGCCGCGGCCTGGGGCGAAACTTTGAAGGGATATTTTTAAAGGTAATCTTATCGGCGCCGGACGGCGCAGGCATAAAGGTAATAAACCGTGTCCCCTCGTCGTAAACCTAAGTTGGCCGTAATACAGTTCCCGGGCGTGAACTGCGAGTACGAGACCGCGCGGGCGCTGGGGGCCGCGGGCGCCCGGGCGGACGTCGTGCGCTTCAACCTCTCGGCCGACGAGATACGGCGGTACGACGGGTACGTCCTGCCGGGCGGCTTCGCGTACGAGGACCGCGTGCGCGCCGGCGCCGTGGCCGCCAAGGACGCCGTCGTCGACATCCTGGCGGAGGAGGCGGCGCGCGGCAAGCCGCTGTTGGGGATATGCAACGGCGCGCAGGTGCTGGTCGAGGCGGGCATCGTGCCGGGCCGCGAGCCGGGCCTGGTCGAGATGGCGTTGGCCCACAACCGCCACCCCTACCATAAGGGCTTCCTCAACCGTTGGGTCTTCTGCCGCCACGAGGCGACGGGCGAGGTACTGCCGCTCCCCATCGCGCACGCCGAGGGCCGCTTTACGTGCGCCGACGAGAAGGCGGCAGCGGCGCTCGAGCGCGACGAGTTGATATACCTCCGCTACGTAGACGAGGCCGGCGACGCCGCGGGCGAGGAGTACAACCCCAACGATTCCGCGCTGGACGCCGCGGCGATAAGCTCGTACAGCGCGGCCGCGGTCGCGACCATGCCTCATCCCGAACGCGCGAGTTGGCTTTATCAGATACCCCGTTACCTACCGGGGCCCTGGGGCTTGAAGCGGCGCCGCGCCGCGGGTAAAGAGTTGACCGCGCGCGGGCCCGGGCGCCTAATATTCGAGGACTTTTTGAAGCTGGTTTGAGAGGAGGATCGCGCGTTATGAGAGCGTTAGTTACGGGGGGCGCGGGTTTCATAGGTCGCCACGTCGTCGGGTGGCTGTTGCCCCGCGGGTACGACGTCTTGGCGCTCGACGACCTTTCGAACGGCTGCGTGGAGAATTTAGCCGAATTCGAAGGGAAGAGCGGTTACGAGGGCCTCTTTGAGGGCGACATATGCGACGACGCGGCGTGGCAGCGACTGGCGGACGAGCGCTTCGACATCGTCTACCACCTCGCCGCGGCCATAAACGTCCAGGATTCCATCGACGAGCCCGGCGCGACCTTCCAGTCCGACGTGGTCGGCACGTTTAAGGTTTTGGAGTTCGCCCGCAAGCAGGCGAGTCGGTTCATCTACGTCTCGACTTGCCTGGTGTACGCGCCGGCGGTGGACGGTACGCCCATAAACGAGAGGTATCCCACCAGGCCGGCGTCGCCGTACGCCGCGGCCAAGCTGGCGGGCGAAAGCCTGACGCTGTCGTACTACCACGCCTACGGCCTGCACGCCCTCATCCTCCGGCCCTTCAACACCTACGGCCCGTTCCAGCGGACCAACGGCGAGGGCGGCGTCGTCGTGACCTTCCTGAACCACTTCCTCAAGGGGGAACCGCTCGTCATCTACGGCGACGGCCGCCAGACGCGCGACCTGCTGTACGTGGACGACTGCGCGGACCTCATAGGCCGGGCGGGCGAGTCGAACGCCGCCGGCTCCGTGATCAACGGCGGCCTGGGCCGTGAAATAGAGATCCGCGACCTGGCGCAGAAGATCGCCGGCGAGGAAGGCCGCGTCGAGTACGCGTCGCACCCGCACGCGCAGGCCGAGGTATGGAGGCTGGTGTGCGACAACGCCAAGGCGGTGCAGCTTCTGGACTGGCGGCCCAAGGTCCCGCTCGACGAGGGCGTCGCCAAGACGCGAGCGTGGATGGAAGAGAAAATAAAATAAGTACGGGTTACTCGCGAGATTAAAAGCCGGCCACGAAGGCCGGCTTTCTTTTTTTATATAGGCGACGTACTTTAAGACGACCCGAACAAGGGGCTTAAGCCGCTTGTCCCCCTTTCCTCAGAACGACCATGCCACCCCGGCCTCGCCGAAGGGGCGGAGTTTTTTATCGAGCGGATCGAAAACGTCGTTATAATAGCCGTCGATTTCCAGGCCGCCGCGGCCGAGCAGCTTCCATTTCGGCGTCAGGGCTATCTCGACCTCGCCGAACGGCGCGTTTTGCCACTTCGTCTTTTCATCTTGGAACGCGGTGTACGTATCCGAGAGGTAGTAGAGGAGGCGGCCGCGGTCCCCTCCTCGAACGAAAATAGACCCGGCTAGTTTGTGGCCTAGCGAGGCGTCGTACCCGACGCGGAGCCAGGGTAATTTTTGGTGCTCGACGACCGGGTAGTACGGCGCCGGGTACTGGAGCTTGACGACGCCCAGGCCGCCGACCGGCCGCGCGACGAGCTCCCAGCCGCCGAGCGACATCTTCCGGTTGTAACCGTACTCCAATATCGGCTCGAAGATGTTGTCGTCCATCGGGTAGCCGTAGATTTGGAGGCGGAAAAGGTGGCGGTTTACTTCTCCGAGGCCGCACGTGATCTCGCCGCGGAACCCCGCCTCCTCGTAGAAGTTGGGGTAGTAGTAGTCGGTGGCGTTGAAGCGGAAGAGGCCGGCGGTGAAACTGACGTCGGCCGCCGCCGCGAAGGTCGGCATACAAAGTAGGACTACGGTAAGTAACCTCATCGCGTTCCCTCCGTTAAGGGTGATAGAGCAGCTCGTAGCCGCCGAAAGCTTCGTTCTTCCCGACTGCGAAGAAGCCGTTCCCGCCATAGGAGATGACGCGCCTCAAATCCAGCGCGTACGGCAACTTTTCCAAATAAACATTACCTTCGTCGAATA
>JAZGGY010000188.1:0-2519 GCA_036480675.1 bacterium
CGAGGTGAGCGAGCACTTCACAGATACGAAGGAGATGGCCCCCGCCAGCGTCCGCGGTACCGCCCAGGGCCAAAAGGACCAGGGCCAGGTGTGGGCCGAGGTGTCGAAGGTCAACGCCGCGCGCGGCGCCGTGACCGGGACCGACGCGCTGACGGCCAGCTACGACGACCCCGAATTTCAGGCCGACGTCAAGAAGTACGAGAAGGCGCTGAAGGGCCTCGCCAAGAAAAAGGAGGTCGTGGGCGTAATCGTCGTGGCGGAGGGGAAAGTGAAGGCCGGCGACGTCTTCGCCAACCACGACCTTTTCGTCGCGGTCTGGCCTCAGCTGCTCACCAGCTACGCCATGGACGCGGCGCTGGCCGGCGAGCTGGGCGACGTCCCCGACGTGGCGGCGATGGAGGAGTACATAGCGCAGCTGGAAGACGCCGAGCGCGAGGAGACGTACGCCGACGAGCTGCAGAACCGCTCGAGCCTGAGCGCCGGCGAGATGAGCGCCTACGAGCTGGAGTACAAGGGCAAGAAGTTGCACCTCAACATGCAATAGCGCGCAACTGTGCCGTTGCTTCCATAAGGAAAAGCCGGCTCGGAAGGGCCGGTTTTTTTATTGCAATCTCCGGCGCGTTAGTTAAAATGAGGGCGAAGGAACGAGGGTTATGTTAAAGGGACGGAAGATAAAAATCCATAAGATAGCGCCGCGGGCTTTGGCTACGGCCGCCGCGGCGGTTTTTGTTTTAATAGTCGCCGCGTGTGAGGACGAGCCTTACTACTTACGCCTCGACCGGTGGGGGTGGGTAACGGGTTTCCCGGAGAACGTAGAACGCCTTAAGGCGGTCGCAGAAGGGCCGAACGGCGACGTGTATGTGGTGGCTTCGGACGTGACGATACCAGATTATCCCCGCGCGGTAGTTTACCGCTACAACCGCTCCGGTTTGGAGGAGGTTTTCCGGGGACCGTACGACAACGCCTATTTCGACGATTTGGCGTTCGGCGGCGGCGCGTTATGGGTTTGCGGGAAGAAATACGTAGGTTACGGATATGAGCCTTATCTCGTTAGGTCCGAGGCAGCGAAATGGGCGGAAATAGATGTGCCGTCTTCGGTTGACGTGACGGAGTTAACCGCCGTATTCCCCGTGTCGCGGGATTCGTGTTGGCTCGAGACGTCTCGCGCCGTATACGTTTACGACGGCGGCCGGTGGGCGGAGGCGTTCCGCGCGGACGGTTTTCGTCGCAATTTAAAATTGGCGGTCGCCGAAACGGGGCGGGCCTTCGTATGCGTTACATCGCTTAAGCCGGCGAAGCGTACGATCTACGTAAGCGACGACTCAGGCGCTACGTGGGCCGCGGAAACTATGGATTTGGGAACGGACCTTTACGATTTTTACGATTACCCTTCCTGCGTACAGGCCGCCGGGGCCGGCCTGTTTATTTCTACCCTTGTGAGATCCGAAAGCCTTGAGAAGAAAAGTGCCCCCGTCTATATGGCCGTCGTCGGGCGCGACGATGCGGAGCCCGGAAAAGGCAATTACGATATTTCATACTTGGCGCTATCGACTTGGGAGTACGGTTACTACGTCCGGGGTATGGCCTTCCGCGATGAGGACAACGGTTATGTGGTGGGGTACGAGACGTCGATAGCGCGCGAGGGCGGGAAGTGGTACCCGGAGGACATATGGCATGCTGGTTACACATATTTCGCTGCGGTGACTGCCGGCCGGTCGACGTATTGGGCTACAATAGAAGCACGGGGTTACGGCGGACACGACCGCGAGTATTACCTCTACCGCGTCGAATAAATGGTTAGGAGTTAATGGTCGTTAAAAAAATCGTCTTGTCGGTTTTGACGCTCTCGGCGGCCACGCCGGTTACGTTATCCGCGGGGGAGGTGTTAGGGGCTTTCGGCCTTCTGTCTTACGAGGCGGCGTACGATTTCTATCCCAACTTCTACCGCGAGGGCGGCTATCGCGCGCGGGTGGAAGGCCGGTTCGGCGAGCCGTGGCGCGTAACGCTGCGGCTCTCGGGCGCGGAATACCCCGCCGACAACTACATCCGTGAGGGTAACCTGGATGCCGGTGTCGGGAGACTTTTCCCGCTTGCCTTTTTCGAATGTTACGCCGGCCTGGCGGGGCGCGTGAGTTACGTCCGTTTCCACTATCCGGCGCCGTACTATCGCCCCCGCTTCGATACCTCGGCGTACGTCGGCTTCGTCGGCGCGGGTTACGACGTCGGCGCCGGCGTGCCGCTGGGCCGGTTTTACCTCGGCGCGGCGCATCGCGGCGTGTGGGCCAACCCCACCGTCAGCTATTTCAAGTCGCCCGTCGCGATGTTTATATTAGAGGGCGAGGCGCGGTACGCCGTGTTTACGCGTTGGAGCTTGCTCGTCCTCGGCGGCCTGGAGCACGGCGGCTACTACCCGGAGTATTACCTTGGCTACGGCTCAAGCCGCCCCTACGTCGAGGCCGGCGTCGTTTATAGTTTTTAACCTTTAATATCGATGCAAAACGGCGGCCTTAAGGCCGCCG
>JAZGGY010000189.1:0-14409 GCA_036480675.1 bacterium
ACGCTATCGGCGGAAGTCCGCGATTGGGAACCGCGGGTAGCTTTGGACGGCGGCGTCGACGGCCTGGCATTCTACCCGGTTATCGCGGCGTTGGCGGAAACGACGTTGTGCGCCGGCGGCGCCGTCGTAGCGGAAGTAGGCGAAACTCTAGCCGACGCCGTGTCCGATGTATTCAGTCGTATTGGCGGTGTAGAAGTAGGCCGGGACCTCGCCGGCCGCGACAGGTACGTGCGTGCGCGAAAGGCGAGCGGTATTTAGGTAATGCGCCGTTTCATACAACTCCTTGGTTTCGCCGCCGCGGCGGCGTCGTGCGTCGTCGGTTGCCGGCCCGGCGAGAAAAAGCTGGAGCCGGTCGACGTTTATACGCAGTACCACGGCGTTACCTTCGTCGATAAATTTAAGATCTGGGCGACCGGGCCGGATGAATTGGTCACCCGAGACGCCTTTTTCGAGGCGGACAACTATATCTACGACGGTTCCGCCGTTCACTTAACGGCGCTCCGCGGCGAAACCGAAGCTTTCCAGTTGGTAGTCAACGCCGATTACGGCAACGTAAACGACGTCGAGTTGGAAGTTGGAGCGCTGGTCGGGCCCGGCGGAGCGCAGATTGGCGTCGACCGCATTTCTATATATTACGAATTCTATCTGACGGTGGAGACGGCCGGCGACTACCGTGGCCGCACGGGCGACGTTCCCGACGCGTTGCCGCCGCTCGGCGAACCGTTCGACCTCGCCAAAGCACAAGCGCAGCCGTTGTTCGTTTTGGTGGTAATCCCCGTCGATACGAAGGCGGGGAAATACGTCGGCGACATAAAGGTGACGGCAAAGAATGCCGAACCGCAGACGCTGAAGCTGGAAGTTGAGGTGCTCGCCGAAGCGCTCGAGCCGTCGTTGCGTCCGCCCGCGTTCCTCGAGCTGGACTACCGCGCCGTCGCGGCGTGGGAAGAGCGTAAGCCGGAACTGCCGGTCAAGAAAGATAAGTTGGAACCGTATTTGGACTTACTCTCGAGCCGGGGCGTTAGCCCCCTCGACGGGGGATACTCGCAGCGACGCTTGACGACAAGCGAGAAGAGGGCCGCCGGGGATTGGGCCGAAGCGGCCCGCGCGACCCGTCCGACCTTCTTCTATTTGTCGCCCACCGCCGAGGACGAGAAACCGGACGTCGACGAGATGGCCGAGGAGTATCGGATGCTATACGGCGCGTTCGGCGACGAGAAGCCGGCGGCGCCGGTTATATGGGCGGCGTTTGGCGGAGGTTCGCCGTCGCCGTTTGAGGAAGGGGCGTTTTCCGCGGCGTGGTGGTCGGACTTGAGAAAAGCCGCGTCGGCGTGGCCTGGCAAACCCGCGTTGGCCGCGGCGACGTCGCCCTACCGCGGCGCGCCGGCGGCGTTGCTCGCGGGAGCGGTATCTTATTGGCTGCCTACGTTCGACGACGTGGCCGTTTGCCCCGAACATTATCAAAACTTACGCCGGGGGCATCGGTACTTCATCCGCGTCGACGGCTCGGGCGGCGACGTTCTGGACGGCCGGCGCGCAGGTCCGAGGTTGATATCGTGGTACGGTTACCTCTGGGGCGCTGAGGGGGTGGCGGCGCTCGCGCCTCCCGCGGACGCGGTGCGGCCGAGGAACCCGTGGTTGGACGACCCTATGGGCGGGACGGCCGCGGCGTTCGGGAACGGCCTCGGGACGTGGTTCTACCCGGGAGGCCCCGCCGGCGTTGAAAAACCGGTATCATCGGTTCGACTCGAGCTGCTTCGCCAGGGTTTAGAGGACTGGGCGCTTTTCAAAATGGTCGAGAAGAAAAGGGGCCGGGATTACGTCCGGGAGCGGTTGCAATCGTTGCTACCGTACGCTGTGAACGACTTGGCCGACGTTTCGGCGCGCGACCTCGGCAATAACCAAATATTCGAATTGCGTCAGGCTTTGCTTGCGGAATTGGGCGGCGGCCCGCCGGCGGGGCGGCGGGCGGACGCGGCCGGGCGCGTTGCCGACGCGAAGGGCAATCCTATATACCACGCCCGCGTCGCGAGCGGTGCCTTCGCTACGTATACCGGCGAGGACGGTTCGTACTCGTTGCGGTTTAAAGATGGAAGGGGCGTTTTTGAGGTTTCGGCCCCGGGTTTCAGGAGCGGAGAAACGCGGGGTGGCGGCGTAACGCTCTATCGACGTTTGAAGGGCTTGTTACCCTTGTTCGATTTCGAGGCGGGGATCGATGCCGCGTTTTGGTTGAGTGGCGACCAAAGCGACGCGCTGGCGGTATCGGAGGAGCTCGACGTCGTACACGAGGGTAAGGTCGCGCTCGCGGCGGAATTCCCCTTCGGCCGGATAGGTCGTATAGTGAACTTATACCCCCGTCTCAAGGATTTTTCGAAACACCACCGCCTCGAATTCGGCGCATACAATCCCAACGATTTCATTGTGGATATATGGCTGCTCCTTTTAGACGATGAGACGCTGGACATCGGTCGACAGTTCCGACGCCGTATTTCGCTCAGGCCGCGCGCGTGGACACGCGTCTCGTACCGGATTAAGGACTTGCCTCGAGCTGGCGAACCCAAGCTCGAGACTAAGCGGGATGGCTCGTGCGTCGTTAAAGGAGCGTACCGCGCCGACCTAACCCGTATCGTGGGGGTCGGTTTCGAGGCCGACGGCCTCGTGGCGTATGGCGGAAGAGTAGACGCTGAGTCTTATAAGATCATAATCGATGACGTGAAACTCATAGTTTTCGAGTAGTTAGGTTGCGGCATGCGCGTCGTACTCGCTACCAGGAACGCCGGTAAGCTCGCGGAGGTAGTGGCGATCGTCGGCTCGGCCGCGGACGTCGCGGGGCTGGAGGCGTTGGCCGGAATTGAGCTACCGCCCGAGGATGGTGATACGTACGAGGAGAACGCGCTTGTGAAGGGGCTCGCCGTAACGCGGGCGGCGGGCGTCCCGGCGTTGGCCGACGACTCGGGATTGGAAGTAGACGCTTTGGGAGGCGCGCCCGGCGTGCGCTCGAGCCGGTACGCGGGGCCGGCGTGCGACCCGGTAGCTAATAAAGATAAATTGCTGCGCGAGCTCGACGGCGTGCCGACCCGCGCGAGGGGAGCGCGGTTCGTTTGCGTCGCCGCCCTGGTAATCCCCGACGGCCGGGAATGGTTTGCGCGCGGCGAGGTCGAAGGCCGAATAGCGGACGGCTCCCGCGGAACCGGCGGGTTCGGCTACGACCCGTTATTTATCCCGGCGGGTTACGAATGTACGTTTGCCGAGATGACGTCCGGGGAGAAGAACGAGATTAGCCACCGAACGCTTGCGTTCCAGGCGATAAAAAAGCTCCTGGAAGAAATATAACTCCCCGGGTTAGCGAAGTTATTACGGGAGGTTGAAATGAAAGCGGTTATACCGGTAGCAGGCCAAGGCACCCGCCTTCGCCCCCACACCCATACCGTTCCGAAGGCGATGCTGCACGTCGCCGGGAAGACTATAATCGAATATATTTTGGACGAGGTCTCTTCGGTTGAACCTGACGAGTACGTCTTTATTATAGGCTACCTCGGCGATAAGCTCAGGGCTTTCCTTGAGAAAAAAATAAAAAAGCCGCTCAGCTTCGTCGTTCAGAAGGAGACCCTCGGCATCGCGCACGCGCTGCGCGAAGCGCGGGATTACTTGGGCGATGAGCCCTTCCTCATCGTGCTGGGAGATACTATTTTCCAGGCTGACTTGCCCCGAATCGTGAAGAAGGGCGTTTCGGCCATCGGCGTGCGCGTCGTGGACGACCCGCGACGCTTCGGCGTCGTCGTGCTCGACGGCGAGCGCGTGGTGAAGCTCGTGGAGAAGCCCCAGACGCCGATTTCCACGTTGGCCATCGCGGGCGTTTATTACATAAGCGACCCCGAATTGCTGGTGAAGAGTATAGACCGCATCGTCGAGGAAGATATCAAGACGCGGGGCGAGTACCAACTTACCGACGCCCTACAGTTGATGGTCGATGCCGGCCACGAGATAAAGACTTTCCCTATCGAGGGGTGGTTCGACTGCGGCGAGCCGGCCGCTCTTCTCGAGACCAATAGGTCCCTTTTGGCGCGGGTTGAGGAAGCGCCGAAGAGACCCGGGTCCATTATTATACCGCCGGTATGGATAGACGAGAGCGCCGCGATCCAGAACTCGATAATCGGGCCCAACGTGTCGGTAGCGGGAGGTGCCATAGTGAAAGATTCCATCGTCCGGGACAGCATCGTGAGCGAGTACGCGGCGGTTGAGAACCTTATCCTTCAGAGCTCAATTATCGGCGACCGCGCGACGGCCCATGGCAAGCCGGCGTCGCTGAGCGTCGGCGATTCGTCCCAAGTTGATTTGACGTAAGCAGACGTTTAAACCCGCGGGCTCTTGTCGCCGTCCAATAGGAAAACCCGCTTTCCACGCAGAGCGAGGGAGAACTGATGAGGTGACCGTCGTGATGGCGAGAGAATTACGTAATAAGTTCGTACGATACGGCGCAGCCGCGTCGGCCTTACTGTTCGCGTTCGTCGCGAGCTTAAGTTGCCGCGTTACCGAGGACGAACGGCACCTGTGGCTTTCTTCTTATCGCATATTTTACCCGGGCGATGACGTTACCGTAGAACTGCAGAGCCACGGCTTCGACGAAGTCGATATGGCCGTTTACTCCCTCGACCTCGAGGCCGCGGCGGAGCGTCCCGATTTAGATTTGCATTCTCTCTCGGGTGTCGACTTCGCCGGTGCCGAGCCCCTGGCGACTTGGAGAGAGGATATAAACCGCGGTTATTATTGGGATTATCGAGACGTCGACGTGCCCGTAAAAGAAGAAGGGGCGTACATCGTAACCGCTTCAGCCGGAGGAGAAGTGGCGGCGGCGCTAGTAGTTGTAAACAGTATCTCTCTGGTGGTTAAAACCGACAACGACACCCTAATGGTGTACGCCGCGGAGCGGATGTCCGGCGAGCCCGTCGAGGGCGTGGAAATATTGACGGTC
The DNA here is from genome assembly GCA_036480675.1 of bacterium. Lineage (GTDB taxonomy): Bacteria > RBG-13-66-14 > B26-G2 > WVWN01 > WVWN01 > WVWN01. The sequence continues at coordinate 4,970 of JAZGGY010000189.1, forward strand.
CCCAAAGTGGCGGACGAGCTTTATACCGATGCCGACGGCCTGGCGATCAAGGACGGGATAGTTTTACCGGAAGAAGGATCGAGTTTTCTGGTTCTCGGCCGGAAGGGGAAGGGCGTTACGCCGTGCGAGTCGTACTTCGGTTATTATTCCCCCGAGCGATACAAGGGGTATACCTATACCGACCGACCTGTATACCGGCCTAATCAGACGGTACATATGAAGGGGATACTTCGTCGCTACGTGGGTGAGGAGTACCGCAACCTTCCCGGCGAGAAGGTAACCGTCGAGGTCAACGCGCCGTCGGGGGACACTGCTTTCAAGGCCGAGTTGACGACGTCGACGTTCGGCTCTTTCGCCGCCGAGTTCACGCTGGGCGAAGAGCCGCCGCTGGGCCGGTACCATGTAAATACCCGATTCCGCGACCAGCAATTCACATCGTATTTCGACGTCGAGGAGTACCGTAAGCCGGAGTACGAGGTGACGGTGACGACGCACAAGGATTACTACTTGGCCGGCGACATATTGACCTTCGACGTTACCGGGCGGTACTACTTCGGCGAGCCCGTCGCCCGCGCGGACGTGGATTACTCTATGTATCGCCGGGCTAAATATTATTACGGGTGGCGCTCCTATCGCTACAGCTGGTATTACGACTACGACGAATACTACGACTATTACGGGTGGGAGTACGTTGCCGACGGCGAGGGTCAACTCGACGACGACGGCCATTTTCGCGGAACTTTGGCCGTTGAGGCCGAGCTCTCGTACGATTACGATTACCGTGTCGACGCGGTGATGACCGACGCCAGCCGGCGCGAGGTTACGGGCTCGGTCACGGCGCCGGTATGGCGCGCCGGCTTAGCTCTTAACGTTTATCTCGATAAATATTTCTACGAACCGGGCGACGCGGCCTTCATCACTTTCCAAAGCCGCGACCCGCTCGGCCAGCCGTACCCCACCGATGTCTTGTTCGAGATTACCACCCGGCGGTGGAAGGAAAGCGAAACTACTAAACGCGGCAAATGGGTAGAAGAGACGGTCGCGAAAGACGAACTCGGCGTAGGGCCGAGCGGCGAAGGCCGCTACCGCTTCGTGCCGGACGAAGTCGGCTACTACACGGTAAAGGCCACGGCCTACGACGACGCCGGCAACGACGTTGATTATACGGTAGCGTTTTACGTCGCCGACGAAAGCTATTACCACTCCTACTATTCGGGCTCGGGCGTAACGCTGACGCTGGACAAGGAGTCGTACGCGCCGGGCGACGTTGCGCTCGCGATGGTTCAGACGGATAAGCCGGGCAGCGGCGTCTTGTTGACGGTCGAGGGCGACGAGTTGTACGACGCCCGGGTCGTCCGGCCCGAGGGCAATACGACGTTAGTCGAGATCCCGATAGAGCGCCGCTTCGCACCCAACGTTTACCTTAATGCGTATATGGTTGCGGACGACTCGTACACGAGCGCGCAGCGCGACGTAGTCGTGCCGCCCGAGGACCGTTTTTTAAATATCGAAATAGCCCCCAATAAGGATACGTATAAGCCGCGAGAGACGGCGACGTTCTCGGTTCGGGCGACGGATTGGCTCGGCGCGCCGGTGGCCGCGGAGGTATCGCTCGGCGTCGCGGACGAATCGGTGTACGCTATCAAACCCGAGGCGGCGCCCGATATCCGGCAATTCTTCTACGACCGCCGCGGTAATTACGTCTCTAGCAATATGTCGTTTTACTTCTCGTCGTACGGGTACGGGTACGACGAGGGGGAAGGGCTGAGCGGCGCGTTAATGGACGAGATGACTTTGGGAGAGGCGTCGGTCCGGGCCGGGCCGATGGCGAAGGAAGCCGGAAAGTCCAGGGACGGCAACGGCTACGTCGAGCCGGTGATCCGCGCATACTTTCCGGACACGGCCTTCTGGGGGCCGCAGCTCGTGACCGACGAGAACGGCGAAGCGACGGTCGACTTCGCGATGCCCGATAGCCTGACCACCTGGCGGGCGACGGCCCGCGCGGTAACGACGGATACCCTCGTCGGCGCGGCGACGAAGAAAGTGATCGCTCGCAAGAATCTGCTCATTCGCCTCGAGACGCCGCGGACGCTGACGCAGTGGGACGACGTCGTGATATCGGGCGTCGTACATAATTATTTACCGTCGGCGCAGCGCGTCAAAGCCGAGCTTCGCGCGGGCCCGGAGATTAAGATTAAGGGCAAGGCGGCAATATTCGTTACGATAGCGGCGGGCGGCGAGGCGCGGGTCGATTGGTCCTGCTTCGTCGAGGGCGTCGGCGAGACGACGTTCACGGCGACGTCGTTGACGCGCGTCGAATCCGACGCTATGGAGTTGAAAGTTCCGATATTACCGCACGGCTTAGAATACAACGTGGCGTCGGCACGGGTTGAGAACGCGACGTTCGCGGAAACCGTCGTAGTCCCGGACGACGCCGTTGCCGGCGCGACGGTGTTGGAGGTTTCGCTCGCGCCGTCGTTGGCCGGGACGATGCTCGACGCTCTCGAATACCTTGCCGGTTACCCATACGGCTGCGTCGAGCAAACGATGAGTCGCTTTTTGCCGACCGTGTACGTCGCTCAGACGCTACAGAAACTCGGCCTTGAGAACGACGAACTAGACGCGGAATTGCCGAAGATGGTCAAGGCCGGCGTCGAGAGGTTATACAATTTCCAACACGGCGACGGCGGCTGGGGATGGTGGACCGACGACGAGACCCACCCGTTCATGACGACGTACGTGTGCTACGGCCTGCTCAAAGCGCGGGAGGCCGACTTCGACGTACGCGACGACGTGCTGCGTCGCGGCCTCGATTCTTTGGCGGATCAGCTGAAAGGCGTAAAAAAAGACGAGCGCTCGACGTACTTATATATGTTGTACGTATTGGCGGAGGCCGGTCGCGACGACGGCAAAGTCGAGCTCGTCGACGCGTTTAGAAAACGCGACGATTACGACGCGTACGAGCTCTCGCTGCTGGCGCTCTCGTTAGCGAAGAGGGAAGAGACGGCGGAAGCGCAAACCGTAATCGAGGACCTCGACGAGTTGGCCGTAAAAGAGGGCGGTTTCGTCCACTTCACGGGCGTCGGCGAATGGCATTATAGTTGGCAAGACAGTCCCATACAGACGACCGCTACGGCGCTTCGGGCCATCGTCGCGACGCGGGGAACAGACGACGAGAATTTAGATGGTATAGTGCGTTGGCTATCGCTCAAGCGGCGCGGCAACTACTGGCGCAGCACGCAGGAAACGGCGGCCGTCGTCTTCGCGCTGAGCGATTACCTGGCGGCGACGCGGGAGCTCGAGGGCGACTACGTCGCGCGCGTTATCGTCAACGGCGCCGAGGTGGGCTCGCTGGCGGTCACTCCCGGGAACGTGGCGTCGGCCAAAATGCATCTTTACCTAAAAGATAAGGACGGCGCGGTCCAACCGGGCGCCAACGACATCCGCGTGGAAGTCGACGGCGTCGGGAAAGTGTATTTTTCGACGTTGTTGACGTATTTCAAACAAGAAGACGAGATCATGCCCGTCGACGAGGGTTTCGTCGTGAGCCGGAAATATTACCGTTTGGCCAAAGGCGGCACCGAAGCCGTAGAGGGCATACCGGATATAGTCCGTTCGGGCGACAGGTTCCGCGTAGACGTTACTTTTACGGTCGAGAACCCGATGGAATACGTCATCCTCGAGGATTACTTCCCGTCCGGTTTCGAAGTGGATGAAGACGTACTGGAAAGTGACTACTACTACGACTGGTACTGGGGTAATTTCCATCGCGAACGCCGCGACGAGAAAATGGCGTTCTTTTTCACCGAACTCTCGCCCGGCGATTACACCGTCTCGTACGTAATGCACGCCGAGCAGCCGGGCAAACACCTGGCGCTGCCGGCGCGAGCGTCGTTGATGTACGCGCCGGAGGTTTGGGGCAGCTCACGGGAGGCGTCGTTCGACGTGGCGTTGGAGGCGCTCGAGTAGGCGATTTCGTTGCGGCGATACTACGAGGCCGGCTCACGCGAGCCGGCTTTTTGTTTCGGGAACGTCGTACCCATATGTTAATATCCGCTCGAAGGTTGATATCGCGCCGAAAATTAACAACCAGCCGCGTAAGCCGGCGGAGACGGAAAAATGCGTTTAGATTATGCGTTCTGGCCTGACGTCGAGAATTATCTCAAAAAGGACGATCGTCTATTGTTGCCGGCCGGGTCCGTCGAGCAACACGGCCCGGCGGTAGCGACGGGCATCGACTATATAATCGCCGCGGCCGTTGCGGAAGCCGCGGCCGAACGGCTCGGGGTCTACGTAGCGCCGCCGCTCTGTTATGGTATGTCGCTTCACCACGCCGCCTTTCCGGGGACGGCGAGCCTTAAACCGTCGAGTTATCTTCATATGGCGGCCGATTTGCTAGGCTTTCTGGTAGGCCAGGGCTTCGGACGTATCGTCGTCGTGAATGGCCACGGCGGGAACGTGCCCACGCTCAAGGCCGCTGCGGCCGAAGCTGCCTACGAGCGCGACGGCGCCCGCATTTTAATACATAATTGGTACGACGCGGCCGGAGTCGAAAAACGTATCGACGAAGCCTTCGGCGCCAAGGAGGGGAGCCACGTAACGCCCGCGGAGGTTTCGATTCTAATGTATTTGCGGCCTGAGCTCGTAGGCGACGTGGCGCGCGTGCAGCGGACCGAGCCGGGCCTTATCACATGGCAGCCGGGCCGATCTGACATCAGGGACCGTTATCCTCAGGGGGCTATTGGCTCGGATCCGAGTTTAGCATCGCCTGAAGTGGGGAAGGAACTTTACGAGCTTGCGGTGGACGGCGTGGCCAAGGTCGCGGCGGATTTCTAGCGGCGCGGTAGATTATTAGTTTAATAGCCGGCCTTGCGGCCGGTCCTTTTTTTAGCCAGAACTCCCTTTAGATATTTACCCGTGAAAGAGTTTCTTTTCCGGGCGACCTCTTCCGGCGTACCCGCCGCGACCAGGTGGCCGCCGCCGTCGCCGCCCGCGGGGCCCAAGTCGATTATGTGGTCGGCATTCTTGATGACGTCCAGGTTGTGTTCGATGACGATTACGGTATTGCCGGCGTCGACCAGCCGCTGTAAGACCGCCAGCAGTTTCTTCACGTCGTCGAAGTGTAAGCCCGTCGTAGGCTCGTCCAAGAAGTAAATCGTTCGGCCGGTGGCGCGCTTGGCGAGCTCGCGGCTGAGCTTTACGCGTTGGGCTTCTCCTCCGGACAGGGTAGGGGCCGGCTGGCCGAGCTCGACGTAGCCGAGGCCGACGTCGTACAGCGTCTGTAAAATCTTTTTAATCCTCGGATGCGCGTCGAAGAAGGCGAGCGCCTCTTCCACCGTCATCGCCAGGACGTCGGCCACGTTCTTACCTTTGTATTTTACTTCCAACGTCTCGCGGTTATACCGTTTTCCTTTGCAGACCTCGCAGGGTATGTAAACGTCCGGCAGAAAGTGCATCTCGACCTTTATGATGCCGTCGCCGTCGCAGGCGTCGCAACGGCCGCCGCGCACGTTGAACGAGAAACGCCCCGGTTTGTAACCCCTCGCCCTCGATTCCGGGAGCTCGCCGAAGAGTCGCCTTATGGGGTCGAAGACCTTCGTATATGTCGCCGGGTTTGACCGGGGTGTTCGGCCTATCGGCTGCTGGTCGATCTCGATTACTTTGTCGAGGTGGTCCAGGCCGTCGACGTCGTCGAAGGCGCCGGGCCGCACCGGCGACCGGTAGAGACGTCTTTTGAGGAAGGGGTAAAGCGTTTCGGATATGAGGGAGGATTTTCCGGAACCCGACACGCCGGTGACACATATAAACGTCCCGAGCGGGAAAGCCACGTCGATGTCTTTGAGGTTGTTGTGGCGGGCTCCCCGCAGCGTAAGGGCCGCGCCGTTGCCGGGGCGACGGTTGGTAGGGGTCGGGACGTACGCGTCGCCGCGCAGGTAGCGGCCCGTCAGAGATTTCCTCGATTTCTCGAGCCGGGCGGGCGGGCCGGAAGCGACGACCCGGCCGCCGTGAATGCCGGCGCCCGGGCCTAGGTCGATTACGTGGTCGGCGGCGCGTATCGTCTGTTCGTCGTGCTCGACGACGATGACGGTATTGCCGAGGTCGCGGAGGGAATACAACGTTTTCAGAAGGCGTTCGTTGTCGCGCTTGTGAAGGCCAATGGTAGGTTCGTCCAAGATGTAGGTTACGCCAACAAGGCCGGAACCTACTTGCGTCGCCAGGCGTATGCGCTGCGCCTCGCCGCCGGAAAGCGTGGGCGCCGCGCGCTCGAGTGTTAAGTATTCCAGGCCGACGTTGGTTAGGAAGCCGAGGCGGGCGACGAGTTCTTTTAGAATCTCTTTGGCGATGACGGCCTTGTTGCCGGCGAGCTCGACGTTTCTGAAGAAGCGGCGCGCTTCTGTGACGGAAAGGTAGCACACGTCGGCGATGTTTTTATCGCCTACGGTTACGGCCAGGGCCTCCGGCCGCAAACGGGCGCCGCCACAAGCGGGACAAGGGTCCTTGCGAAAGAAGCGGCCGTAATAGAATTCGCGGGCCTCTTCGGATTGCGTGTCGCGGTACAACCGTTTCAGGCGGGGTATGACACCTTCTATTTCGTGTACAAATTGGTAAACGCGGCCGTCGCGTTCGTACCGCATGCGGAACTGGCGCCCTTCGCTGCCGTAGAGCAAGACGTCGCGGACCGGCTCCGTTAATTCCCGCCAGGGGGTGTCCAGGTCGAAGCGCAATTGTCGGGCCAGGTTTTCGAGGTATTGCCAGACGTACGAGTCGGGGTCCCGTCGGTAGGGAAGGACCGCGCCTTCGTTAAGCGAAAGGTCGTCGTCCGGTACGACTAGTTCTTCGTCTACCTCGAGCGTGAAGCCGAGACCGCCGCAGCTCGGACACATACCATACGGGCTGTTGAACGAAAACAGGCGCGGGCTTATCTCGGGGTACGAGATGTTGCAATCGGAACAAGCAAAGTGTTTACTGAGGACGCGATCGTCGAATCCCTTTTTGCGGAATACCCTGGCGAGCGCAACGCCTTCGCCGAGCTCGAGCGCGATCTCGAGCGAATCAGCTAGCCGTCTGGCGAGTTGCTTCTTCATGACCAGGCGGTCGACGACGGCATATATGGTATGCTTCTTATTCTTTTCCAACTTAATTTCGTCTTCCAATTCGTACTCGCCGCCGTCGACGATAACGCGCGCGAACCCCTCGCGCCGCAGCCGTTCGAATTCGTTTTTATGTTGGCCTTTGCGGCCCACCACGACCGGTGCCATGAGGTAGAGTTTCGTCCCGGCCGCGAGCTTCACCAGTTCGTCTACCATTTGCTCCGGGGCTTGAGCCGCAATGGGTTTGCCGCATTTATAACAGTGGGGGTCGCCGGCGCGGGCGTAGAGGAGGCGGAGGTAGTCGTGGATTTCGGTAACGGTAGCGACGGTTGAACGCGGGTTCTTGCTGGCGGACTTTTGTTCGATGGCTATGGCGGGCGAAAGGCCTTCGATATATTCGACTTCCGGTTTATCCATCTGGCCGAGGAATTGGCGGGCGTACGCGGATAGCGATTCTACGTATCGCCGCTGCCCCTCGGCGTACAACGTGTCGAAGGCGAGCGTAGACTTCCCGGAACCCGAAACGCCGGTTATGACGACGAGCCGGTCGCGCGGGATCTTGACGTCGACGTTTTTGAGGTTGTGCGCCGCGGCACCTTTGATGAGGATGTATTTTTTCGCCGCCATGGGGGTTGGTGTGAAAAAGGGGCATAGCGAGCTATGCCCCGGGGACCGCTTTTAATCCGCTTTTACCAGGTGGGTATGGGGATAATGTGCATATCCGCTACGTTGATGCCTTTTTTCTTTTCTCCGGAGCCGACCGAGACGGGTGCGGGATACCAGAGTCTGGTCGTCTCGCTGTACCTTCCGTAGTAACCTATCGGGTCTACGCCCGGCGTGTACGTCGTATCGGCGTTTTTGTCTTTTACCGCTACGACGTAGTAATTCTTGTTGGGTTCCACGAGCAGGATAGTATAGTTCCCCTGGGCGTTTGTTACCGACCCGTTACCGAGCGGCGTCTCGCCGGCCAGCATTTTACCCTCTTCGAGCAGGAGGACAAAAGCACTCGGCACGTTTTGGCCGTCGTCTTTGACGTTGCCTTCGATGGTACCTTTCTCCAATACCTCCTCGCACGCGACCAGCGCGAGCGCGAAGGGAACCGCGGCTAGGATAACCCACCAACGTTTCACGTTAGTTCCTCCTTTTATTTAATATTAACACAAAACCGTCGCCGAGGCAACGAATGACGTTCGCCACGCGCCGTCCTACAACTTCACGTCGACCTCTTCGAATTTGGCCGGCGGTAAGTACCGGCTCGCTACTCGTTTGATTTCGATGGCGGCGAATTCGGGGTCGTCGGCCCCCTTCCAAAAACCTTCGGTAGAGAAAGGGATCTTTCGGAATATCCGCTTACGAGCCGCGGGTTCCGTTATCAGCTCGGCTTTGGCCGCGATGCGGTAGTAACCGCGCCATCGGCCGCGGTTCACCGGGATACATACTTCGACATTCGGGTTCCTCTTTATCTGTTTAATTTTGGCGTTCCTTGAAAACGTGCAGAAGTACATTTTTTTGCCGATCAGGAAAAACGAGACTGGTCTGAGGGTAGGACGACCGCGGCCCGCGATAGTCGCGAGGTAGCCCGTTTTGTTGTTCTTGAGTTGAAAATACTTCTTAAAAATATCGAAATCGGCCACCACCGACCTCCCGCGTGATTGCGTCGAATTCTTTATTAAGGCCCGGGTGGCGTTGCCGCCGTTCCCTCGACGGTAAGCGCCGGTTCCGCTTTTTTGCCTTGGAGTCTGTTTTCCGCTAACGTTAGAAGCTCGTTCGCCGATTCAACCTCTGCGGCCGTAGCGCTTTCGTCGCTCTCCGTTAGGTAAACCAACTTTTCGGCATAAGCGTAAGCGGTTTCATAATCGCCGAGGTCGTACCACAACAGCGTTAGCCGTCTGATGGGGGACCGATACTTCGGCGTAAGTTTTATCGCGGTCTCGAGCGACGGGACCGCTTCTTCGATGCGGCCCAGCTTCTCGAGGACGACCGCCCGGTTGTACCACACGATCTCGTTCGTAGGCCGGAGCTCGAGGGCCTTGGCGTATTGTTCCAGGGCTTTCTGGTACCAGCCCTTACGGCGGTACAATAAACCCAAGTTGGCGTACGGTTCGTCGTAGGCCGGCGCAAGGGAAATCGCCGCCAGGTAAGACTCGTGGGCGTCGGCCGCCCGTCCGAGGGAGTAATAGGCTACGCCGGCTTCGTTGCGTATCCGGGGATTAGTTTGGTAAACGGGCAAGCCGACGTAAGTTTTCCGGCGGCTTCCGGGCGTTTCCGTCGCCGCTTTACCGGTACGGCGTTCCTCCGCGCGGGCCGCCGCGGCGCGGGCCGCTTCGCCCGCGGCAATAATCGAGGCCG
>JAZGGY010000190.1:0-2819 GCA_036480675.1 bacterium
GAAAGCTGCGACCTCACGGGCCCGTTCGGCCGCGAGTTCGACGTCCCCGAGGATTCCGTCTTCGTCGCGGGCGGGATAGGCGTCGCGGGCGTATTTTTCGCGCTCGCTGCGGCGGCGCGGTCGCGGCGTAAGGCCGCGTTGGTATACGGCGCGCGGACCGGGGCCCAGCTGTACGCGGGCCGCCAACTCGGCGATTTAGCCGTCGACGTAACGTCGGTAACCGAGGATGGCTCGAGCGGCCTTAAGGGTCTCGCTACCGATTTCATCCCGGGAATTCCCTCCGCCGAGACGAAATTAATGTCGAGGGCTTTAAAAGAGGATTTGCCGCCGTACCGCCGGGCCGTGATAGCTTGCGGTCCGCGGGCGATGTACGTCGCGCTCCACAAAATCCTCGGCGACGACGCCCGGTGGTACGCCCTTATGGAGGAGAGGATGGCGTGCGGCGTCGGCGCGTGCCGTTCGTGCGCCGTCCCCATCCGCGAGCCTGCCGGCTCGTACGTGGCCGCTTGCAAGGAAGGGCCGCTCGTCGACGCGGCGGCGGTCGACTGGGGCCGCCTCGGAGAGGAAAGTTGAAAGCCGAAATCAAAGTCGAAGCGGGCGGCCTCGAGTTGGCGACGCCAGTCGTCCTAGCATCGGGCTGCGCCGGGTACGGCGACGAGTGGCTCGATCTCGTGGACCTCGACGCCGTGGGCGCCGTGGTCTTGAAAGGCGTTTCGCTCGAGCCCTGGCCGGGCAACGAGCCGCCGCGAGTGGCCGAGGCGCCGGCCGGCGTAATCAACGCCGTGGGTTTGGAAAACGTCGGCCTTGACGTTTTAATACGCGAAAAGCTCCCGGCCCTCGGTGGGCTTCCGTGTAAGGTCGTCGCCAACGTCGTCGGCCGGAGCCGGGACGAGTACCGCGACGTCTGTTCCGCGTTGGCGGCGGAGAGGCGCGTCGACGCGCTCGAGTTGAACGTATCCTGCCCCAACGTCGAGGCGCGCGGTATGGCGTTCTGCGCCGACGCGGAAGGACTCCGCGACCTGGTCGCCGATTGTCGCGACGTTGCGGCGAAGCCGCTGTGGGTTAAACTCGCGCCAATGGTAACGGATATAGTGGCCGTCGCCCGGGCCGCGTTGGACGGCGGCGCGAACGCGCTTACCATAGCCAATACCGTACCGGCGATGGCGGTGGATGTGGAAGCGCGGCGGGCCGTCCTGGGCAACGTCTACGGCGGCCTTTCGGGCCCGGCTGTCAGGCCTATCAACTTACGGCTCGTCCACGTCGTTTACAAGGAGACCGGCGCCGACGTAATCGCGTCGGGCGGCGTCGACGGCTGGCGAGCGGCCGCGGCCTATATCCTAGCCGGCGCCCAGGCGGTACAGGTGGGAACCGCGCTGTTCGACAATCCTGCGGCGCCGGCCGAAATCGTCGCCGGGTTGAGAGAATACGTCAAGCGCGAGATGTTCGATGGCTTGAGCTTCCTGATGGGGAAGTTGCGGGGAGACAGGAAGTAGATGCCCGAGCTTCCCGAAGCCGAGACCATAGCCCGGGGGCTCGATGCGCTGATACGCGGCCGCCGGCTCCTGAGCGCTCGGAGTTTAACGAGAGGCATTTGCGAGCGGCTTTCGAAGTACCCCGTCGACGCGCGCGTGTCCGGCGTAAGCCGGCGGGGCAAGAAGGTCCTCGTCCACTTCGACGACGGGACCGCGCTTTTGGTATCGCTCGGGATGAGCGGCCAATTGCGCCGCCGTCCGAACGGCCCTTTGCCGAAACATACTCACATGATTTTAAGGTTCGAAGGATTGGACTTGCTTTACGTTGACCCCCGGCGACTGGGCCGCTTGACGCCTTCCCGCGTCGCGACGACGATGCTCGCGCCGGACCGAGAGGTAGCGCGCTGGTGCGACGGCCGACTCGGCCTGGACGCCCTCGACGTTTCCTGGGCCGATTTCCGCGCGCGGCTCGCGTTGCGCCGCGGCGCTTTCAAACCGTTATTGTTGAACCAGAGAGTGATCGCGGGCGTCGGCAACATCTACGCCGACGAGGTCCTCCACCGCGCCGGCGTCCACCCTAAGGCGAGGCCCGTCGACCTGTCGGCCGAGGCGCTGCGCCGCGTCCACCGCGCCACGAAAGCCGTACTCAAGAAAGCGATTAAAGCGTGTGGAACCAGCTTCCGCGACTACGTCACGCCGACGGGCGCGAGCGGCGATTTCGGCAAATCCCTGGCCGTCTACGGCCGCGAGGGCGCACGCTGCCGCAAATGCGGCTCGGCGATTAAACGATTGCGGTGGCCTCCCGGCCGGAGCACTTATTATTGCCCGTCGTGTCAACCGGAGCCGAACGCGAGATGAACCGACGGGTATACGTCGCCGGCGTTTTGTCGGCGTTTCTCCTGGGAAACTGCGCCCGCGTAGGCTTGCCACCCGGCCGCGAACGCGTCGAGGACGACGAACCGCCGCGGCTCAAGAAGGTCGAGACCGTGGACGCCAACCACCTCGAGATATACTTCTCCGAGGGGATGGACGGGACGACGGTGCGGGAATCCGGTAATTATTCCATCGTGGACGATGCCGGGGAGACGTTGGACGTGGAGGCCGCCGTCGTGACCCGGGCGGACTCGGTGACGTTAATTACCGCCGACCAGCAGGCCGGCGTTAGGTATACGCTCGTTGCGCGTAACGTCGCCGACGCCTCGGGCGGCAACCGCATCGAGCGCGACAACAGTAAGAGCTTTAAGGGGTCGAAGAATAAAGACGACAAGCCGCCGGCCGTAGCGGCGACTTTTCCGGCCGACGGCGCCGAACAAGTAGGACTTTACCCCGAAATACTGGTCGAATTCA
>JAZGGY010000191.1:0-6041 GCA_036480675.1 bacterium
GGTAACCACCGGGGTCATAAGCGCTTTAAACCGCTCCATCGCCACCGATGACCAGCGGACATACAACGATTTCATCCAGATAGACGCCTCCATCAACCCCGGTAATTCCGGCGGCCCGCTGGTGAACGCGCTGGGCCAGGCCGTTGGCATCAACGTTACGATAATAACCACCAGCGGCGGCTCCCTCGGCATCGGCTTCGCCGTGCCTATCAACGTCGCCCGGGACGCCGCGCGGAAAGTCATCGCCGAAAGCTACCCCGGCCGCGCTTGGATCGGCGCCTACCTCGTCGAGGTAACGCCGGCCGTCGCCAAGTACGTAGGACTGCCCGACGAAGACGGCTTACTTATAAGCGACATAGACGAAAACGCGCCCGCGTTCCAAGTCAACTTGCGCCGCGGCGACGTTATCCTGGCGGTGAACGGCAAAACGGTTAACGACGTAGATACCTATTTCTCCATATTATCAGGGATTAAACCCGGCGCCGCGGTAAACGTGAAAGTACGCCGGGACGGCCAGATAATGGGCGGGAAAGTCCCGACGGAAGCTTGTCCCGGCCCGTAATTTAAACACATCCCGCATAACGCCGGCACCGACACGACCAACGTGCAACGAAGGGCGATTTTGCGATGATCCCCCGATACACTCTCCCGCCAATGGAGAAGCTCTGGTCCGAAGAGGCTAAGTACGGCCGGTGGCTCGAGGTAGAACTCGCCGTCTGCCGCGCTTGGCGCCGCGCGGGCCGCATACCGGCCAAAGCCCTACGCGAGATCGAAAGTCGCGCCCGCTTCGACGTCGACCGCATCCTCGAGATAGAGAAAACCGTAGGCCACCACGTCATCGCCTTCCTCACCGACGTCAACGATAACGTCGGCCCGGCGAGCCGTTTTATCCACCTGGGCCTTACTTCCGAAGACGTCGTCGACACCTCGCTCATCCTGGCGCTAAAGCAAGCGGCCACGTTGATACTCCGGAAACTCGAGGGCACGATAGACGCCGCCGCTAAGATAGCGTTGAAATACAAGAACACGCCTATGATAGGGCGCACCCACGGCATCCACGCTGAACCGACCACCTTCGGCCTTAAGTTCCTCGTATACCACCAGGAGCTCTTACGAACCCGCGAACGGATCCGCCGTGCTCGCCGCGCCGTTTCGGTGGGCAAGATCGCGGGGCCGGTCGGGACGTTAGCGCAGGTCCCGCCCGCCGTCGAGGCGGACGCCTTGCGGCAACTCGGCTTAAAACCCCCGGTTGCCGTCACGCAGGTAATTCAGCGCGACCGCCACGCGGAGTACGTCGCCGCGCTGGCCATATGCGGCGCCACGCTCGAGAAGATCGCCCTCGAGATCCGCGCGCTGCAGCGGACCGAAGTCGGCGAGGCCGCGGAGCCTTTCCGCCAGGGCCAAAAGGGCTCGAGCTCCATGCCTCACAAACGCAACCCGGAGTTGTGCGAACGTATCTGCGGCCTGGCGCGCCTGCTGCGGGGATGGCTCGTCGCGGCCCTCGAAAACGTAGCGCTGTGGCACGAACGGGATATAAGCCACTCCTCCGCCGAGCGCATAATTTTCCCCGACGCGACGACCACCGTCTACTACATGCTCGACGTCATGAATTACGTACTGGAGGAGCTCGACGTCTATCCGCGCCGCATGAAAGAGAACCTGGAGACCACCCGGGGCCTAATTTTCTCGGGGAGGGTTTTAGTGGAGCTCGCCGCCGCGGGCGCGTCGCGGGAGGAGGCGTACGACGTCGTCCAAAGGCAAACCAAAAGGGTGGCGGCCGGCCGGGCGAAGGATTTGCGAACGGCGCTTGCCCCCGAGCGGCTCGTCAAAAAGTACCTCACCGGCAAAAAACTTAGCGAGTGCTTCCGCGTCGGATATTTCCTAAGGCACGTCGACGATATCTTCGCCCGCGCAGGATTGAAAGGTCCCTAACTTTGTCGAAACTTAATCGTCCCCGTTCAAGTTAACATCTTCATATCGCGCCATTCGGCGCGCATTTCTTTTCACCAAGGTGGTATAATTATATTGTTTACCGCCGGCGGCGCCGGGGAGGCTTCTAGCAAATGAGAAATATCTTTAAAAAGCTCTCCAAATACCCGTATAACCCTTCAAAAAACCCGGAAGAAAACCAAATTACCGAAATGTTGGCGTACGTGCTTTCGGCAGACGAACGCGTTAAGGAAGCTTTTCTCCGTTACGCCGCCGACGCACTCTCCCGCGCTTCTGGTTTAAGGAACGCGCAAGTCGAGACACAAGTCGTAAAAATAATTGATACGACCGCGTTAACGGTGGCGGATGAAGCCGATGACGACGGCGTGCGCGACTTAACCGGGATTCCCGATATGGCGATTACGGGAGATAACTTCACGGTCTTATTCGAGAACAAAATCGGCGCGGATATTGGCCTCGACGAAACGTACGAGATGGACCAAATTACAAAATATTTGAAGATACTTGCCGCCGAGCCTTCCGCCGGGAACATACGGAGACTAACATTAATAGGCTTTGACGACCGTATTGACGCCAATAAAATCTCGGCCGCGGCGGCCGAAAATACCGACCTTTATAAAATGTTCAACTTTTTATCGTGGCATGGCTTGGCGGATTTCTTTTTCGATTACGAAAAAAATAAACCCCTGGAAGAGCCCGCGCGTACTCTACTTAGCCAATTCAACGAACATTTATACGAGGAGATGGGCATGGGAACATTTAGAGGCCTTCCGGTATTCGGACTCGAGAATCCCTTTACAAAGGAAAAGGGGAAAACCGCCCTCGGTGCTTTAACGGAAAAATTAAACGGGTTATTAACAAATAAAAATCTCGGGTTCGATTTTAAAGGCGTGAATAAAAAGAACGTGCGAGCCGGAGAAACGGGCGCGTGGATACCTTTAACTGTAGCCGGGTGCGTAAAACACACGCTAGAACCTCATATAACTTTAGGCCTTTCCGAAAATGACGTGGGAGTTTACTTAATATTGCCTAATAACTCAAAGGCCGAATACAAAAATAACTTCGCGGCCTTAATTGGGGAAAAGCGGAAATTCGCCGACATAATTAACGGCGTACGGCAAAACGTTCCCGAGTTGTGGTTTACTTTACACCAATGCCACGCATATGCGGGTCAAAAATTAATTGAAGACGGCACCGCAGCGTTTAAGATCGACCTTATCCCGGGAATAGAACCGAGGTGGGAACGGAGTTGTTTGAAGCAGACAGACGTCTGGTGGGGTTTGCTGGAAAACTTCGAAAAAATGCGCAAAGAGGCGAACGTAGAGATAGCTTTCGCCGTGCGCTATTATACGAAAATGAGCCGCGAACGAAAAAACCGCGATAGATTTAAACCGTACGAAGTTGAGCCCAATGAAAAGGATTTCGCGCAAGAGATATTTCGCTCTATAAAAGCCTTAATGCCGTTGTTCAAAGCCGTTTACGAAGGGTAGTAAAATTCTAATGGAGTTGAGGAAGATTCTTTGGGAAACGAATTACGTTGCCGCGCGGTTCGTATCCGCAGCCTATCCGCAGTGGCCGGTCGAAAAAACGTCTCCTGCCGGAAAGCTAGCGCCAACCTTTTGTAGACCGATACGTACATGAAAAGGCGCGGCCGGGCCGCGCCTTCCACCCGTGATAACACCGATACTCATTTCGCGCCCAGCTCGTCGTATGCGACGTAGCGGATGTTAAGCGTCGTCTTCCTTCCCAACTTATCCTCGAGCGCCCCCCGGATAAACGCCACCCGGTCCGGGGCAGGCTCGTCTTTGCCGTAGACCAGCGCCGTTACCTGGTACCGGCCGTCCCGGTAAGCCCACTCCACCGCGCCGACGCGATAACCCTCCCGCGCCGGCAGGTATTGTTCGATAACGCCGCCCACGTTCTTCTGCCTGCTCGTGGCGGTAATATTGGTAACGGTGAAGTACGCCATCGGAACCGTTACCAGGCCCAGGAGAACCGCCGTCCCGATAAGGCTCTTCAGCCGCCACTCGCCTTCTTCGCCCTTGACCTTCTGGTAAAAACCTAACGCTATAAAAGTTACCGCGCCGCCGAAGGCTATCGCGATGAGGTTGGCGCCGAACAACAGGAGCGCCCCCCACATTATCTGATGGTACCCGAAGCCGACGCCTATGCCCACGACGCCGAGCGGCGGTATGAGGGCCGCGGCAATGGCTACGCCCGGCAGCGACGCCGAGAGGTGTTTGGACGAAAAAGTATACGCGCCGGCGACGCCCGAGGCGAAAGCCACCGCCAGGTCGAAAAGGTTGGGCCTGGTCCTGATCAGTATCTCTTTACCGGGCGCGAGCTCGGGCGTAATAACGGCCGTCACCGCGGCACAAACCACGGCTACCACCGCCCCCTTGGCGACCGCCACGAGGGCACTCCGTAAAAATTTCGGGTCGCCGTGTGCGACGGCCAGGCCGGTAGCCAGCACCGGCGACATTAACGGCGCTATGAGCATGGCGCCGATAATCACGGCCACGCTGTCGAGGAATAGGCCGAACGTGGCAATGAACGCTGAAACCGCGATCATGACGAAATAACCGCGGTCCGGCGACGACGCGTCGCGCAAGTCTTGGTAAGCAAGCCTACTTTCCGGCGTGCTCTTAACGCGCCTTTTAAACCAATTCAGAACGCCCATACCTTATGTCCCGCCGAGCGAAGTAGACTTAGAGGGTTAAGCTTATTATCTAAAATACGTCGCCGTCTCGCCCAATAATTACATAAAACCCGAACTCAAGCTATGGCGAAATCTACACTACCTTCGTCCGCATCTCGGCGACGGCCAGGCCCAATATAGTGGCGCCACAACGCCGCCACGTAGTTATAGAGACGTTCGGCGGGCAATCCTTCCCTTACGTCCGGCCTATCCTATAACGCGGGTATCAATCAGCGAAGATTTTTCCCGGGTTCAATAAACCCGGCGCGTCGAAGTACGACTTCACGCGCCGCTCGTAGGCGAATTCCGCCTTGCTTTGCTCAAGGCCCAAGAAAGGAGCTTTGGCCGTACCCACGCCGTGCTCCCCCGTTATCGTACCGCCCAGCTCGACAACCCGGGCCATAAGTCGCGCTACGGCCTCGGCGACCCGCCCGCGCTGTTCGTCTACCCGCCGGTCGTACATAAAGTTGACGTGAAGGTTGCCGTCGCCGATGTGGCCGAACGTTGGTACCGGCACGCTGTACGCTTCCTCCAGTTGCGCGACGTATTCCAACAGCGCCGGGATCCGGGAAAGGGGCACGCAGACATCCTCGTTCGTCTTGTGGGGAGCGAGGGTACCCAACGCCGGCGAAATACCCCGGCGCGCGCGCCAAAGGCGTTCCGCCGCCAAAGCGTCCCTGGCGGTCTCCACTCTCCGCACCGCTGCCTTGCCCGCTATCGCCGCCGTCGCCGCCAACTCGTCGGAGACGGCAGCGCCCGAACCGTCGAACTCGAACATTAACGCCGCGGCCGCGCCCTCGTCCAGTACCCCCGCCTCCTTGGCGTTAACGCACTCGATGCAGCGCCGGTCTAAGAACTCGAGTTTGGCGGGGAGGACGCCGGCCCGCAATACGTCGCTCGCTACCGCAGCTGCCGTTCCGGCGTCGTCGAACGTAGCAACGGCTGCGGCCGTAGCCTCCGGCGCCATCAATACGCGAAGCCAAATACGAAGGAACACAGCTAAAGTACCCTCCGACCCGACGAGGACGCTGAGCACGTCCGGCTCGGCCGGCTCGTCGCGGTAAAGCTCGCGGCCGCGCGAAGGGCTTAGGACTTCGACCGCGGCGACGTAATCGCGCGTCACGCCGTACTTAAGCGCGCGCGGCCCCCCGGCGTTCGTCGCGACGTGCCCCCCGAGCGTCGACGCCTCGGCGCTGGCCGGGTCTACGGGGTAAAACGTACCGCAGTTCTTCAAGTAACGGTTGAGGTCGTCGCCCACCACCCCCGGCTCCACGGCTACGGCGCCGTCTTCGCCGCCCTCGACGCCTTTCAATCTATCGCATACGACGACGGCCCCCCCTCGAGCCGGGACGGCGCCCCCGGCGTAGCCCGTTCCCGCGCCGCGCGGCGTCGT
>JAZGGY010000192.1:0-3435 GCA_036480675.1 bacterium
CCGTCCGGGGGTCGGTGATGCGGCCGTGGAGCGCCGAAGCCGCCGCCGTCGCCGGCGAGCATAAATAGACCTCGGCTTCGGTCGAACCCATGCGGCCACGGAAGTTGCGATTCGCGGTCGAAAGGCAGACCTCGCCCGCGGCCAATATCCCCTCGTGGGCGCCCAGGCACGGCCCGCAGCCCGGGTTCATAATTATGCAGCCCGCCGCCGCCAGCGTCGCCAGCGCGCCGATGCCGAGCGCTTCCAGGTACGTCGCCCGGCTGGCCGGGAAGACGAGGACCCGCACCCCCGGCGACACTTGCCGGTTCCGCAGGATATTCGCCGCCACCACCAGGTCGTCGATGCGGCCGTTTGTGCAAGTCCCGACGACGACCTGGTCCACGCGCGTCCCCGCCGCCTCGCCGACCGGTACTACGTTGTCGACCGTGTGCGGGCGCGCCACCCGGGGCTCGAGGCCGGCGACGTCGTAGCTCAGCACGCGTTCGTACGCGGCGCCGTCGTCCGGCAAGACTTCGTCGAACGTGCGCCGCGCGCGCCCCTCGAGGAAGGCGCGCGTCTTCTCGTCCGGCGCGACGTACGCGTTCTTGGCGCCCATCTCCGCGGCCATGTTGCACAACGTCATGCGGCCTGATACCGACGTCGCGGCCACCGTCGGCCCGGCGAACTCCACCGACCGGTACAGCGCGCCGTCGGCGCCCTGGTCGCCGATTATATAAAGGATCAAATCCTTGGGGTATACGTCGGCGCCGAACTCGCCCGTTACGTCGACCCGCAGCGATTCGGGGCACCTGAGCCACAACTCGCCGGTGGCGTAGAGCGCCGCCATCTCGGTCCGCCCGATGCCCGCGGCGAACGCGCCGAACGCGCCGTACGTCGTCGTGTGGCTGTCCGCCCCCAGGACCAGCTCGCCCGGCAGCGCGAACCCTTGCTCCGCGAATACCTGGTGGCACACTCCTTCGCCCACGTCGAAGAAGTGCTCGATGTCATTCGCTTCCACGAACTCGCGGACCTCGAGGTGGTTCTGGGCGTACTTCTCGGTGGCCGCCGGGACGCAGTGGTCCAGGACGATAACGGCCTTATCCGGGTCCGCAATCCGTTCCAGGCCGAACTCGCCGAAGGTCTTGGCGATGGCCGCGGCGTTATCGTGGGATAGCAGCCGGTCCGGCTCGAGCACGACTATCTCGCCCGCAACGACCGGCCGGCCGGCCTTAAGCGAAAAAATCTTTTCCGCGAACGTTTGGGGCATATCGCGCTTTATAATTTAAACGGCTCGAAATTCATAAAATCGGCGTGGTGGATTATTATGGCTTCCGGCGTCGCCCGGGCGCCCTCGCCCTCGCGGGCGTGCGTCGCGACGACGTGGACCACCGCCGCCGGCAGGCCGAACTCGTAGCAGAGCGCGGCGCCGGAGAACGGGTGCCGGAGCATCCGGCCCAGCTCCGACTTGACGAATCCGCCGCCCTCCTCGCGGTACTCCAAAAGCTTGCCGACGTCGTGCAGCAGCGCCGCGGCGACCAGGTGGTCGCGGTCGATATTCAGGCGGGGACCGTACGCCTCGGCCATCGGGGCCGCGACGGCGACGGCGCATCGCGTCACGACGCGGGTGTGCTCGAGGTACGTCGCCGGGCACGGCTCGATGAGCAGCGTAAACGGTATCCGCGCCATATCCTCCGGCTGCCAGCCGCCGCGCTCGAGCGCGGCCTCGTAAGCCGCGACGACCTTATCGCGCAGCGCGCCGTCCTCTATCTCCGACAACTCCGGCAAGAGCTCGCTTATTTTTTCTTCCATATCGCACCTCTAGCTAGGTTAAATGCCTTTCGCCCGGGCCGTCGTACGCCCACGCCGACGGCTCGATGCGCCGCATAGGCCGCTCGCGCGCCCGCTCCTCGAGAACGTGCGCCAGCCACCCGGGCATGCGCGCCAATATGAAGAACGCGTTGGCGACGTACGGCTCGAAACCCAGGTCGAAGAGGCACGTCGCAATAGCGCCGTCGACGTTCAGCGGCAGCGCCTTGCCGGTAACGTTCGCCAGCGCCGCCTCGAGCGCGCGCACCATCGGGATACCCTCTCGCGCCAGGCCCAGCCCCTCCGCCAGAGCGAAGAGCCGCACCGCCCGCGGGTCGTCGTCGTGGAGGCGGTGGCCGAAACCCTCCACCCGCCTCCCGGCCTCGCGGTAACGTCCCGCTATCGCGGCCGCGGCCTCGTCCCGCGAGACGCCCGTCTCCTTCACCTCCGCGAGCGCCTCGGCCAGCGCGTTCATACACCCCTCGACCGCGCCGCCGTGGAAGCGGTTGACGGCCAGCACGCCCGAGGCCAGCGCGGCGTTCACCGGCGCGCCGGTAGAGGCCGCGGCTCGAGCGGCCAGCGTCGACGGCGGCGTGACGCCGTGGTCCACCGACGACACCAGTATGGCGTCGAGCAGCTTCCCCTCCGCTTCGGACGGCAACTCGCCGAGCAGCGCGAGCCACACGACCTCGGCGAAGCTCTTGCGGCCCATCAGCTCCTCGATGGGATAGCCGCGGAGGCGTACCGTGTTAGGTGCTACGTCCGTTATGCTGGTGGACCATTTATCGGCCATAAACCGCTCCTGACTATATGAAAACCGCCGACACGCTACCCGCGCTCGGGCGAATATACGACGCGGCCTTCCCGCATGGCGTGTCGTACCAGCGTGCTCTCTTCCTTGGCGCGGTTGAACTCCGCGGCCGTGTACACTACCATCTCGACCGGCTCGCGGCCCTTAAGTTTTTCCCGGAAATATTCCTGGCGCTCTTTGAAGGGGAGGTCGCTGGCGACGACGACGATTAGATTCAATTTCGAATTGGCTCGAGCGGTGCCCCGGGCGACGGCGCCGTGGACGACGACGAACGTCGCCCCCGACATCACGAGCCGCGGGACGAGGAAATTAATCTCGGCCTCCAGCTCGCGCTGCCGCGTTATTTTCGGCGTCTCGGCCGTTACTCACCTCTTGCCCTACGGTTATCTACGGGCCGTCGAGTTCGTTTAAAAAAGCTTCCACGCCGGCGCGGATATCGTCGCGGGCTCGCCGGTACGTATCCAAACCCAGGCCGTACGGGTCTTCTATGGGCCAGTGGAGACGTTTACCCTCGCCCGGAAAGTGCGGGCAAACTTCGCGAGCATTATCGCATAACGTAATTACGTAGTCAAACTCCTCGCCGACGAACTCGTCGACGGCCTTGGAGCGCTGACGCGATATGTCGACGCCGGCCTCGGCCATAACCTCCACCGTCGGGCGCACGACGCCGATGGGGTTCACGCCCGCCGAATACGCGTCGACGAGGCCCGCGCCCAGGCTGTTCGCCACCTCGAAAACGGGTGCAACAGGGGCGAGACCTCTCCCACACGAACGCCGCCGGCACAGCTTCCGGCCCGCGCAATCGCCGCTTCAACGCACCCCCCCGCCAGTCCGCGCTG
>JAZGGY010000193.1:0-4987 GCA_036480675.1 bacterium
TCTCGCCGCGCGGCTCGGCCTACGCCGTGGCGTCGCTCGAGGCGGGGGTAATGCCGCCGGCGAGCACGGTGCGGGTCTACGACCGCGCCGGTCGCCTTCTGTGGACCGCTGCCGGCACCGGCGCCACGTCGGCGTACGTGGCCGACTCGGGCGCCGCGGCGCTGGTGACGATAGTCGGGCACGGCCCGTCGGCCACGGCCCGCCTCGACTTCTATTCCGCCGCGGGGGCCCGCACCGGCGGCGCGGAAGTGGGGCCGCCGCTCGCCGCGGCCTTCTTCCCCGGCGAGGATAAGCTGGCGCTGGCCGTACTGGGCGGCCCGACCGCCGTTTACGACCTGGTCGGGGGCGCGAAGGAATACGAGCTCCCGGCGGCGCGGACGCCGGCCGCCGGCCCCGAAGGCCGCATCCTGCTGGTGAACCGCCAGCGACTGGCTCTCTACCGACGGGGCGCCCGCCTGTGGGAGAAGGACCACGCGATATACTATCCGCGGCTGGCCGCAATAGACGAGGGCGGCGCGTGGGCCGTGGTGGGCGGTCACCACGAAGTAGCGTTGGTGGCGCTGGCCGACGGCCGCGTCGTCCGACGGTGGGAAGCGCCAGCGGACTTCGGCGTTACGGACCTCGCCGCCGCGGCCGACTTCTCGTCGTTCGCGGTGGGAATAAGGTCTTTGGCCGGTGTGGAGGCCGTCGTGTGGTTAAACTCGCGCTTCGAGACTATCGCGAAAGAGGAACGCCACGTAGCTCAACCCAGCGGCTCGTCGCCGACGGTGGCCGTGCTCGCAACCCCGCCCCGCGCGGTAGCGATGGGGCAGGGCTGGCGGGCGACGCTCGAGAGATAGGGGATGATGGAATGAAAAAATTGACGGTTATAATTTCCTTGGCGGCGCTGGCCTGTTTCGGAACGGCGGCAGCGGAGCGTTGGCCGCTGGGCCCGGGCAATGTGCCGCAACGGTGCGGCAACAACCCCTACGAGTACCAACGGTACGGCGGCACCCCTTACTACCACGACGGCCTGGACCTCCTGGGCGCGGCCGGCGAACCGTGCTACTCGGTCGCCGACGGCTACGTCAGCCTTATTCAAGTCTCCGAGCCGCTCTATACCGGGATAATCGTAAACTACACCCAAGGCCAGGACAAGGGGTGGCTGTACTGGCACGTCACCTACAGCACCATTCCCTTCATCGAGGGCGACCAGGTCAAGGAGAGCGACCGCATCGGCAACCTCGCCAACTGGCCGGTCGCCGAGTTCCACCACGTACACTTCACGCGAAGCTATTACCCGGGAATTAAAAAATGGTACGACGCCGTGGACAACCCCATAGAGTTTATGGTGCCGTCGACGGACACCCAAGCGCCGGTGTTCCGGGAGGCCGAGACCAACCAGTGGTTTTCCTTCTGCCAGGATAACGGCGAAACGCGCGTCGACCCCAACGACGTCCGCGATAAAGTCGACATCATCGCCCTCATCGGCGACAAGATCGGCGACCTTTACTGGGACCTCGTTCCGTACGACATCACGTGGTGGATTAACGGCGACGGCGGCTCGGTGCCGCCCACCAAGTTCGTGACGTTTACGGGGGAAGTACCGCCCCCCGCGACGGTGACGACGGTCGTGTATAAACGCGCCGGGATCTGGATGTCGCAGGGCGACTATAACTACCGGGACTTCTACTTCATCGTTACCAACACCGACGGCGACGGCATCGTGGAGGTGGGCGACGAGGCGTACAACTTCGACAGCACGACCCTCCCCAACGGTACGTACACCCTCTACGTCGAGGCCAAAGACTTCGCCGGCAATACGACGCAGCAGACGATGGACTTCACCATCAACAACCCGTCCTCGGACATCCGGCTGACTTCCTTCGCGGCCCGTTCTATTCCTAAAGGGGTCGAGGTATCGTGGGCGGCCGAGGAGCGGGGCGCCGTGAAGTACAACCTGTATCGTTACGAGGTCGGCAAGGAGGCCTCGCCCGGCGCCGCCTCCGACCCGCTAAACGCCGAGGCTATCGTCGGTAAAAGCCCGTACGTCTACCGCGACATGGCGGCGGCGCGCGGCGTATCGTACGAGTATTGGCTCGAGGCCGTCGAGCTCTCCGGGAAGGGGGCGCTGTTCGGACCGGTGGAGGCGGAGGCCGGGACGTCCCGACCCAAGGCCTTCGCGCTCAACGCAGTGGCGCCCAATCCCGCTCGCGGGAATGCCGTCTTCAGCTTCGCGCTGGCGCAACCCTGCCGGGCGAAGCTCGTCGTCTACGACCTCGCCGGCCGCAGAGTCGCCACGGTGGTGGACGAGAGCCTGGCCGCGGGCGAGCACGCGTACCCGACCTCGCTCGCGTTATCTCCCGGCGTCTACGTGTACAGGTTGACCGCGGGCGATTTCGCCGCGGCCAAGAGATTCGTCGTGGCGCGCTAGCGCGGGATAGTGATGAAATAAAAAAGCGCCCCTCGCGGGGCGCTTTCGCTTTCTCCTCAGACAGGACTCGAACCTGTAACCCTCCGGTTAACAGCCGGATGCTCTGCCAATTGAGCTACTGAGGAATCGGACGGATATATATCATAAACGGCGGCCGCTGTCAAGCGGCCAACGCTATATCTACCAGTAATAGTAGTTTATGCCGAAGTCGAGCTTCAGGTATTGCGTGTCGCGGTCGTCGGCTCGCGCGTCGTCGAAGGTGCGGTTGTAGCCGAACATGCCGAAGGCCGAGAAGCGCTCCGAGAAGTAGTACTCCAGGCCCGGGCCGACGTAGAAGCCGTGGGTCGCGACGTCCTCCCACTCTTTCTCGCGCTTTATCCGCTCGTCGAAGACGGCGTAGCCGGCGGCGGCGAACGGTATGAATACGCCCATAAAGACTTTATACATAAAGCCGACTTTGTAGGCCGTTATGCGCGTTTCGCCGACGCCGTCGTCCCTCTCGGCGTCGAACGGCAGGTAAAAGTCGGCGCCCCCCTCTAGCGTAAGCCAGTGGAAGAGGTTGCCGTAGAGCCGGACGCTGCCCCCGGGCGCGGCCTTGGCGTCGTGGTCGAAGGCCGAGGACGGGAAGGCGAAGCCCATCGCGGCGCCGGCGCCGAGGCGGACGATAGCGTTCGCGGGTGCGGCGGCCGCTAACATCACGGCCGCGACGGCGACGGTGGCGATTAACGTTAAATCGGATTTAGTAATCATGGGCAATAAACCTAAACGGTCAGCGTTTCGCGTCGTTAACGTTTTACATATTATAATTTAACCGGGCGCCGAAGTCAAAAAAAACCCGGCCCGAAGGCCGGGTTCCAAGCTCGGCATCGTCCTACATGAAGTAGTAATTTAAGCCGACGAGGACGTCAACGAAGCGGTCGTTGAAGCCCTTGTAGATTACCGCGCTCCGTTCCTCGGTCTCGTACGTGGGCGGGAAGATCTGCGTGGCCTCGTACGTGTAGTCGTACTCGCCTTTGTTCCACACCGCGAAGAAGCGCGGCCCGGCCTCCATTTCGAACTCCCCCAGGCGGTACGTTAAACCGGCGGCGACGTACGCCCCCGGGGAGTTTATTTCCACTTCGCCGTAATATTCGTACGTTCGGCCGCCGCCGAAGACGCCGCCACCCAACCCAAGTTTCTCCAGGAAATAGCCGCCGCCCGCGCCTACGTAGACGCTCCCGGCGCCCAAAGCGAAGGCGAAGCGGGCGCCGAGCGTAATCGGGAGGAGCGTCAATTTGGGCGCTTCGTTCCACATGGACTCGCCCCAGCCCTTGGTATTATGGTTGGGGTGATAGGCCACGGCGAATTCGGCGCTCAGCGCCGGCGTCAAGCTCGCCAGCGCCTTGCCGCCCCACGCCGCGCTCGAGCCCGCGTCGCCCCCGTACAGCGTGGGATTATAAACGACGCGGCCGTCCCGCGCCGCGGTATCGCCTTCCGGCAGGGCTACGCCGCCGAAGGCGCCGACGCCGAACCCTATGCCGTGGGCCGCGGCCGCCGTCGCGGCCGCCGCCGCTATTATTTTCCACATCGTCTCGCTGCCCCCTCTCAGAGTATCTTGTAGTTTACGCCGAAAAGAAGGTCGACGTAGACGTCGTTATAGTCCTTCTTTGTTTCTACCTCGTACGTGGCGCCGCCCGCGTCGTACGTTGTCGTATGGTCTCCCTTGTTGAGGATGACGTGGAGGCGCGGTTCGAACGCGAACGTAAACGGCCCGGCGCCGAGGCCAAAGCCGCCGCCGACGTAAAAGCCCGGGCCGCGAATCGTTATCTCGGCCCGGTACAGGAAAGTTCTACTTTGACGCGACATAAAGCCCACGTACGCCGATTTTTGGCGGTAATACCCGGCGCCCGCGCTGACGTACGCCGGCGAGGGGCCGGCGAGGATTTTGTAATTGGCGCCGGCCGTGACGGGGACGAGCGTCGTCCCCTCGGCGCCGGGAACTTGGGGATTATCGACGTGTTCGGTGGCGTGGCCGGCGTGGTACGCCGCGGCGGCCTCCAGCTCGAGGCGGGGTATAAGGCCGAGTAAAGTCTTACCCCCTACTTTCCAGCTCGAGCCGAGATGCCCTACCTCGTCGTGGGGAGCCAAGGTGATGCCCTCGCCCGCCATAGCCCCCAAGGGCACGGCGGCCCCGCCGAAGACGCCGATACCTAGCCCCAAACCCCAAGCGGCCGAGACGGCGAACACAGCCCCGGCCGAAATCAACTTGTACATATCTTACCTCCCAGTGCGTTGTTGCGTTCTCGTTGCCCTTTTGACGGCCTAATTTTATCACCGATATTAGGAGGGGGCAACAAAAAACCCGACCTTTGGGGCCGGGTCTTTATCGCCAGCCGAAAACGTCACATGAAGTAGTAGTTCACGCCGACGAGGACGTCTAAGTACGTGTCGTTGTAATCCTTATTTATGCCCATGGCTTGTATGAAGTATTTGTTACCGTTCGGGGACCAGCCCCACGCCTCCATGTCGAAGCGGCCGTCGTTGAAGATGACGTTGTACCGCGGGCTGACGTCGAGCGCGAATCGGCCGAACGCA
>JAZGGY010000194.1:0-3319 GCA_036480675.1 bacterium
AGGTACGGCGTGGGTGGGCGTTGCGGCCGTAGTATTGGCGGCCGCCGCCGCGGGCGTCGCCCAGGAGAGGAAGGGTTTGATAGACGACTCCCTTCGCTCGGGCGCCGCGCCCGAGGCGCGAGAGATCGCCGCCGAGCTATGCGCGCTCCCGCCGCTTTCGCGACTGGCCGTAAACGGTTGGTACGACGACACGTTGAGATACTATTTTATTACGTCGGGGGCCACTACGGAGGCAATCGACCATTGCCCGCCCTCGGCTTTCACCTTCGAGGCGTACGTGGTGGTCCAGCCCGGGTCGTCGGTAAAGGAGGAGGTCGATATGTTCTTTTGGGACCGCCGCGTGTACGTTTGTCGCCAGGAGCGGGTCCGGCGCGTCGGCGACGCGGGCCTGTGGAGGGTTTTACTAATCAACCCGGAATAACGCTGCCGCTTGGCCGCGGCGCCGCGGCAAGCGAAAAAGGCGGCCCGAAAGGCCGCCTTGTTAACTGCCCGTATCCGGGTTTTTATTTAACGATAGCGAGGCGGCGCGTCGCTGACAGGCCTGCGGCTTCCAGGCGGTATACGTAAATCCCCGGCGCAAGATCGAGGGCGGTTTTCATCTCGTGCTCGCCTTTGCCGAGCGCGCCGCGAAAAGGCGTAGCTACCCGCCGGCCGGCGAGGTCGTAAACGGCGAGTTCCGCGTGCGTGGCTTCGGCGAGAGAGAAAGCGAACGTTACGCCGCCGCGGGAGGGGTTAGGGTAAGCCGCGTGCAGGGCGAAAGGTTTCGCGCCGGCGGAAGTGCTTCCGTAAGCCGTACCGAGAGCTTCGGCCCGATTCGCGATAAGCGCTTCCAGGCGATATTCATACTTTGTGGCCTTTTCTAAACCCGAATCTCGGTAATTATACGGGTTCTTACCGGCGATCGGCGAGGAGTTCACTTTTACCCAGGAGGCGTCCACAGGATTCCCGTAATCGGCCTTCGCGACTGCGCCCGCCTTTCCGCGCGGCCGCCGATACAGGTCGAAGCCCGCGATATTTTCGCCGTCGGTTGCGCGCGCTCGCCACGTGAGTTTTATTTCGCTTTCGCTCCGGCCTGAGGCGGAGAAGTCGACCAGATCGATGCCTATGTCGTCGTAGTACCAAGCGTATTTAAGTTGACCCGTAGAACCGGTACACCGATGATATGCGATATGGGGGAATTCGAACGAGTCGAGCGCAATGTCAACGAATAGGCTTAGGTCACCATCGTCGTCTACTACGGTGAATTCCCAGGTGCTGCTTTTCCGGTGGCCGTACACGAGGTCTTTGTCGGTTATGGCATTCCGCTTGGAGTAAGCGATGTGCGCTTCCCCTTTGGCGTCGACGGCGATAGTAGGAGAAGGCGAGCTGCTGGGGTCCACCAGGTTAATTACGTTTTCTACGTTCCAGCGGGAGGAGTCGTAGTAGGCGTATTTAATATAATCGGCGTCGTCGTCGTAGTAAATTACGTGGGGTTTATTATTTACGCCGACGGCTATGGACGGGCGCGTATACGGACGGTTGTCTTCGATAACGTCGAAACGCCAGCTCGCGCCGTCGTAATACGCGTATTTCAGTTTACCGTCGTGGGTGTATATGACGTGGAGGTGGTCGGCGGCGTCGATAGCCATATCGACGTGGCCTATACGCGATTGGGGAGTCGTATCAACGGTAGCGATATGCCACGAAGAACCGTCGTGGTATGCGTATTTGAGTTCGTATTGTCCGTAGTCGTCGTAAGTAATATGGGGATGGTCTTTCGAATCCACCGCCAAGGCTACGGACCGTACGTTAACGCCCGCGTCCAACGTTACCGTGTTCCATTGCGAACCGCTTTTTTCGGCGAACCGTAACCCGCGATAGCTGCCGTAGGGGCGGGTCGCGATCCGCGGCCGGTTGCTTGAATCCACGCCTATCGAAGTCTTACTCCCCGAATATCCGACGCTGTCGTCGACGACCTCGGTGCGCCAGCTCGAGCCCTCTTTATACGCGTACATCAGGTTATCGCCGCCGGTAAAGCCGTAGTCGTAAGATATATGGGGCTTGTCGTTCTTATCTAACACCGACGATATCCACCACCCGGCGTCGCCCGTGCCGTCGGGGATTTCTATGTACCACTCGCCCGCGTAAACGCACGCCGCCCCAAGAACGAGGGCGGCTGTTACGATCGCTTTGTTTTTCATGCGTACCTCCCTGCGTCTTCGCTTCAAAATTGTAGCAATACTACAGCACTCTAGCAAGCGAAAAAGGCGGCCTGCGAGGCCGCCTTTCCGTTTCGCTTTCGGGACGGGTCAACGGCGCCGGATGAAGATACTTATTACGACGAGGAACAGCACCGCGCCGACGAAGGCGGTGAAGAGGCTGCCCAGCCAGCCGCCGAACTGCCAGCCGACCAGGCGGAAGAACAGGCCGCCCAACACGGCGCCGATTACGCCGACGGCGACGTTGCCCAGGCAGCCGAAGCCGCGGCCGCGAAACGCCAGCCCCGCCAGCCAGCCGACGAAGCCGCCCAGTATCACGAACCACAGGAGATGGAGAAGGTTGAAATCGACCCACATATGAGCCCTCCTTATTTTAGCGCCGGTGTGCCGCGCTTACTCGAGCGCCAACATGACCTCGTCCAGACGCGCCGCGGCGGCGTCGAGCAGGCCGAGCAAAGCAACGGCCTGAATCCAACGAGCTCCTGAAATCTCTTCCTGCTTTGGTTCGGGTGCCGTTCGCTGCCCTTGCCTACGCTGAAAATTCGTGCCATAATAACATAGCGTGGGTCGCTGTCAATTCGTTTGAAACGCGATTAAACCACTCCTCGACGAGGCGCGTCAAAAAAGCGAAACTAAGTGAAACGTCCGACCAGGAGGTTTTAGCGTGAAGAAGGCAATCGTATTCTTTTCCGTTTTAGGCGCGGCGATTTTCCTGACGACGACGGCGCCGACCGGCGCCGGCGACGAGAGTTTTTACTCCCAGCTTTCCGTTGGTGAGCCGGTCGTCCACGGCAACCTGGCCGTCTATCCCGTCTATCTGCCGGGGGGCGGCGAGAAGCTGGGCGACGTCTTCACGATGGCGGAGGCCGCCGAGACCGGCAAATTCAAAATAGCCGAGCTCGAGGAGGGCGCGTCCGTCAATTCGCTCGAGGTCCACAACAACACGGATAAGTACGTCGTTCTGCTGGCCGGCGAGATGATACGCGGCGCCAAGCAGGACCGCATCATCTCGTTCGACGCGGTGGTGCCCCCGGGCGGCAAGTTCGCCGTCGACGCGTTCTGCGTGGAGGCAGGCCGCTGGACCGAGGTGAGCGAGCACTTCACAGATAAGAAGGAGATGG
>JAZGGY010000195.1:0-2989 GCA_036480675.1 bacterium
CGGCGCGGTGGTTTTGTAGGGGCGTACCTTTAGGTGCGCCCACCTTGGCCTTTTAAAGATATGTCCGGCCCGGCCTTCGCGTTGACCTTTTTGGGTGGAATTAGATAAAGTTCTGTGCTACAGTGGACCGAAAGGGGTAATAGCCCGAGGAGGAAAAGGGAAATGAGGAAGCTCGCGATAACGACGGCCGCGGCGCTGACGGCGCTGGCGGCCGTATGCGCTTGGGGCGCGTGGGTGTACGAGGGTAAGTGGGGCGGCAAGGGTACTGCCGCCGGCAAGTTCGCCGAGGCGACGGGGATAGCGACCGCCGCCAACGGGAACGTTTACGTCGCCGATAACTATAACCACAGCGTTCAGTACTTTACGCCGACCGGCTCGTTTTAGGGATGTGGGGTTCGTACGGGAACGGCAACGGGCAGTTCTTGAACCCCATGGGCGTATCCGTGGCTCGCAGCGGCAACGTTTACGTCGCCGATACGTTAAATCATAGGGTACAATACTTTACCGCCAATGGTTCTTTCCTCGGCAAATGGGGCTCTGATGGGAGCGGCGACCGCGAATTCCGTTTCCCCTACGACGTGGCGGTGGCGCCCGACGGCAACGTCTATGTAGCCGATAGCTCGAACCACCGCATTTCCTATTTCACGTCGAACGGCTCATTCTTGGGGAAATGGGGTACGAAGGGACGGCGTGAGTGCGAATTCGAATATCCGTCGGGGATAGTGGTCGCCGGTTGGGTTTACGTCGCCGATACCGGGAACCACCGCGTACAGCGGTTAGATTTGAAGGGGTCGTTTGATCGCGCGTGGGGCACGTTAGGTTCGGCGAACGGCCAGTTCATATATCCCTTCGGTATCGTAGTCGCGGCTAATGGTAACGTTTTCGTGGCCGACGGTTACAACCACCGCGTACAGTATTTCACCGGCGCAGGTAGGTTCGTCGGCAAGTTCGGCGCTTTCGGCCGTGGGGCAGGCGAATTCAACTGCGCGTACGGCGTAGCCGTTTCCCCCACGGTGCGCCGGGTTTACGTAACCGACGCTAAAAACAACCGCATCCAATACTTCCGCCGTTCCGACCCCGCCGTCTCCCCCACTTCCCTCGGCCGCGTGAAGGCGTTGTTCCGGTAGGGGCGCCGGCGCGGTGGTTTCGTAGGGGCGTACCTTTAGGTGCGCCCACCTTAAGCCTTTATAGATATGTAGGGGCCGGCCTTCGCGTCGGCCCTTTTTTACGGAATAATTCGAACTTGACTAATTCGGTCTGTTATTCGACAATCGCTTCCGCGGGGCGAGCTTTCCATAATCCTGGTTTTTATGGCCCTCGGCAGCCACCACCTCCCGGCTTTCCGCGCTATGCTGTGGCCTACGGGGGGCGAGCTGCCGCCGTAACGAGAGGAGTGGGCGCGATAAAACTACTCGCATTAATTACCACGTTAGCTTTAGTCGCGGCCGCCGGTACCGCTTGGGCGGCCGAGGAGACGCTGGTGAGCGGCGAATTCGAGAGCGGCTTCTTCGGCGGGCCCTCCCTGAAATATTCGCAGGTCGGCGAGGGGTGGGTGCTTTTAGTCGGCGGCCGCGGCGGGTGGATCATCAACCACGCGCTGGTCCTGGGGGGCGGCTTCTGCGGTACTATCCCCGGCGCGTACGTGATAGACGATACGGTCGAACGCGATATCGAAATGGAGTACGGCGGCTTCGAGATCGAATACACCGTTAACTCGCCAAAGCTCCTCCATTATTCGTTCGGTCTGTTGATCGGCGGTGGTAAAGTTAATTACTCGCCCTACGACGGACCCTGGGTACAGAGCTCCTTTTTCGTCGCCGAGCCGGCCGCGAACGTCGAGCTGAACGTCGTTTCGTTTTTCCGGATTAACCTGGGCCTCGGCTATCGCTTTGCGGCCGGCGGTGAAGTCGAAGCCATAACCGACGGCGACTTGAGCGGCATCGCGCCGACGCTGACGTTCAAGTTCGGCTCTTTCTAGGGAAGAAGCGGATGGCTGAAGAAGTCACCTCGGGAGGTTCTTCACCCGGGAAGAGATAATGCCCGGAGCGGAGGAAACGGGGACGAGAGGAGGGTGCGGCGCCTCGCGCGCCGTGCATGGTTGAGGATGTTAACGGTTCGTTATCATAAACGCTAACGGCTTTTGAGAGGAGAGAATATGAAAAGGCGGGTATTACTTCCTTTAGCGGTTTTATGCGTAGCGGCGGCCGCCTGCGGCGCGGCGTTGGTCGAGGAGCATCCTTATAAGCAGATAACTGTAGAGCTTTATTATTTAATCGAGGATAACCCGGAAATCGGCGACATGCTGGAAAGATCTATCGCGGAAGCCTACAAAACTAATCCCGACCCAAAAACGAATCCGGTGCAGAGCCTGTCCGACTATTACGATTTCATAGACCGGGCCTCCGAAGTCCTGCCCCAGGACGTACTTGAGGGCTCACCGGGTTTCACGGAACATGAAAAAATGCTGCAAGGTATCTGTTACCCCTATTTCCTGGTTAACCAGCCTCTGCCTGAATTAGAAAACAAGGGCCTGTTTAAAAATACGCTCCAGTATTACGAGCCTTTTTCTTCATGGCTGCGCGATTTCGCCAAAGCCCGGGGGGCGTACGCGGACACTGAAAAGTCGTGGAACGAAGAGATTTACCAGGAAATTTATAACGATCCGGACTTTGGTTTACAAAAAGGTTGGTACGAACCTCCCTCCAACTGGAACACTTTTAACCGCTTTTTCTCCAAATACTTAAAATCGCCTGATGTGCGGCCCATTGCCTCGCCGGACGAACCGGCTGTCGTTGCCTCGCCGGCCGATTCCGTTCCTGAAGGAGTGTGGCGAATTGATAAAAATTCCAATATCCAGATTGACGGCGGCCTGAAAGTCAAACTGGCGACTTATTACCGCATCCGCGATCTGCTGGGCGAGGATAGCGAGTATAAGAACGCTTTTGCCAACGGCGCGCTCACTCATACTTTCCTCAACGTCTTTGACTAT
>JAZGGY010000196.1:0-12761 GCA_036480675.1 bacterium
TAATAGAGCCGCCGCTGTCGCGTCGCGACACGACAAAAAAACGCCCCCGGTTGCCCGGGGGCGTTGCCCGTCTTTGAACAACTTCATAGCCTAGGCTACCAAGCGCGAAACCCCGCGTTACATGTTAGCGTATTAAGACGGCGGTTTGCTGGGGCGCCCGAGGAGGTTGCCAACCGTAAAGGCTAACTGGAAGTAACGATCGTCGCCGCTGGTATTCGTACCCAAAATAACGCCGAACAGCAGCGGATCTATTTTATAAACGGCCGCGAAACCCGCCGTAGTAACGTTGGTGGGTCTAGCTTTTCCAGCCTCTTCGTCCCACAACTCGGTATTCGAATACGAGAAGTTCCCGCCGAAGCCAAGATTGTACAACCAAGGTCGGGTGGGGTATTTAAAAAATATCAAATACGAAAGGCCAAAACCCGGCGAAATCCCCGTACCGGACTCTTCCTCGCCGCCCGGCCCCGTGCCCGTCTGCTTACCTACCTCCACGTTGACGACCGGCGTCATCGCGAAACTGCTCCACTCGAACAGCTCAGGGCCCGACCGTATAATCTCCAAGGAAACCTTCTTAATAAGCTTGCGCTCGCCTTTCCCATAAGGCACGTAACAGTAAAAGTTAACGGTATCGCCTACGTGCCCTAGCTCGTACTTTCCGCCGTCATCTTCCCTGACGGGGAAGTAGAAATCGCCTTTGAAGTCTTCAAGGGAAACGTTTTCGTTAACTCCTCCCGCGGTTCCGGCCTGTTCCGGGACCCGTTCAGCCTCCGCCGTTGCGGCTTTAGCGAAGGGGGACGCCGCGGGCTCTAAGCCGCCCGGCAACACATCCATCATACCGCCGCTCTCCGTACCCGGCGACGGCGTCCAAGGCAAAGGTTCGTCGGGAGAAGGTTTAGGCGAAAGGTCCGGCGCGCCGCCTTTCCATTCCGGAACGCTCTCGATATAAAACCGTAAGAGCATACCCTCGTTGACTTCGCCCGGCTGCCGGAAGAATTCGATAACTTCCTCCCTTTCTGCTTCCAAGGCGTACTTGGGTGGTTTCTCGGCGTCGTCTACCGTAAAATCTTCCCTTTTATGTTCCTTACCGTCCCTTGTCACGACGTACTCTAAGATGAACCCTTGCGGAATTGAAACGTTGATCTTACTGTGTTGATCCACCCAATACGTACTATCATCCCGAAGCTCGCGCCCGTTACCTTTGTCGACGAACTCACATAAGTCGCCCAAGTCGCCCGAGCCGCCCGTCGCTGTGTTGGCGTTAAAGCAAACCGCCCCGAAAATAACCAACGACGCGCGAAGGCTTATTGTCAACTTCTTCATAGCCCCTCCTTTAATTGATAAAACCGCGTAAACTACTTCCTACAAGTAATAACATACGCCCCCCGGTACGTCAACCCAAAAACCCCGGCCGAAAACCGTAACGGGCGCGGTTGTTCAAAATGTGCTATAGTTTGTTAAACTCCCTCCGGTTTAATATTGTCCAAATTAACGAACCGCCTTCATTCTCCCCGAATCGATAACCCGGAGGTCCCGAAATGTCTTCATCCCGTATTCCCCGCCTGGCCGCATTCGCGCTCGGCGCCGTCGTGTGCCTGGGCCTGGCGCTGTTGCCCGGCGACGACGCCCGCGCCGAAGTCATCGCCGGCCTCGTGAACCCCGAAACCCAGGAGCTGACCGAGCAGATGTACGAGGACCAAATGCTCGCGGCCTCGCCCGAGCAAGTCAGCTTCGAGGAGGGCGGCGCCGAAGGGCTCGTGCCCGACGCGGCCATCAAGGCCGAGCCTTACGAGACCGACAACGGCTTTAAGGGTTGGAAGGTCCACGTGCCCGACGGCAAGCCGCTCGCCACGCCCGCCGTAGCCGACGGCCTGGTATTCGTCGGCGGCGGCTTCGGCACCTACGACTTCTACGCCTTCGACGTCGACGACGGCGACCTGGCCTGGCAGTACCACGTCGGCGACGACGGCCCGACGGCCGCGATCGTCCACAACGGCCGCGTGGCCTTCAACACCGAGAGCTGCATCCTCTACGTCCTCGACGCCAAGAAGGGCAACAAGATTTGGGGCCAGTGGCTGGGCGACCCGCTGATGGCGCAGCCGGCCGCAGCGGGCGACAAGATATACATCACCTACCCGGGTGGCGACGGCCAGCACCATCTCACCTGCCGCATGCTCGAAAACGGCGGCGAGGTCTGGAACCAACCGCTCATCGGCGAGGTCATCACCGCGCCCATTATAAACGGCGGCTCCGTCTTCTGCTCGACGCTGGAGGGTACGGTCTACCACTTCGACGCCGACACCGGCGAGCTGAAGTGGAAGGACCAGAAGCTGGCGACTTCCGCGCCCTGGGTCGTGGGCGACGAGGTCTACGTATCCAAGCGCGTAGAGGTGGCGGGCGAGGGCGGCGTCACGGACCAGTTCGAGGGCATCGCCGGCCTGGGCCGCGGCTCCGGCGAGCAGACGAACGAAGAGCTGTACGCCTACCGCAAGGCCGACTATCTGAAACACGACACCTCGAGCCGGTACGCCTCCGAGCAGGCCGACCTCGACGCCTCGGTGGGCTTCGGTTCCGCGCCGGCGGCCGCCAAGCTGGGCCAGGCCGAGGGGAACCTGGGCGTGGGGACCGTCTCGGGCGTGTGGGCCTACCAGGGCTCGCGGCCCGTCGTTAAGGACAACCGCTCGTACAACGCCATGGGCGACGCGGTCCGCGCGGTCGACCTCAAATCCGGCAAGGTCCTGTGGGAGAAGCAGTACAAGCAGGGCGAGGAACGCGGCGGCCGCGCGCTCACGCCCCCCTCGCTGGCGGGCGACAACCTCTACTTCGGCTCCACCGACGGCGACGTGATATGCATACGCTCCGGCGACGGCAAGGAGCTGTGGCGCTTCAACGTCGGCGAGCCCATCCGCTTTCAGCCGGCGGTGACGG
The DNA here is from genome assembly GCA_036480675.1 of bacterium. Classification (GTDB taxonomy): domain Bacteria; phylum RBG-13-66-14; class B26-G2; order WVWN01; family WVWN01; genus WVWN01. Next base: position 2,926 of record JAZGGY010000196.1, read on the forward strand.
GCGGCAAGGTATTCGTCGGGACCGACAACGGCAACATCTTCTGCGTGGACGTGAAAGACCGCTCCGCGGACGGCTGGGCGATGTGGGGCGGCAACGCCTCCCACAACGGCTGGGAGGAGTAGGACGCCCCCTATCCTCTCCTCTTAAGAAAACCCGGCCGTGAGGCCGGGTTCTTATTATACGCCCGTACCGTCGGCCCTTCTATCCCGGCGTCTCGGCGGCGTGCTCTTTACCGGCAAAGACGCTGGCGACGGCTTCCAGAATGAATTCGCGGCCGTTCAGGACCTCCAGTAAGACGAGGTCGCCGTCCGCGGCGTAGTGGAGGATATACGGGCCCCGCTCCTCCGCCACGTCCACGTCTTTCTCGGAGAACTGTATGAGTAACGCGTCTACGTCGTCGCTGTATCTCGTCTTAATCATAACGCCCCCTTCGGGCGGGGTATACGGTCACTACGTTGATAACGTCCACTTCTTCGACGAAAACGACACGCAAAACCCGCTTTTCGTCGAGGGTTTTTTCCGCCACGCGCCTGCCGCCGTACGCCGGCTTTACGGTTTCCGCTTTCGCTAACGCGTCCATCACAGTAGCTTCGTCCACTTCTACGCCCAACGTTGCGAGGAGCTTAATTTTATACCGCGCGTGCTCGCTTAGCTTTACTTCTTTAATAATTTTCGCTGCCCTACGGCTCGTTGTTTAACGACGGACAAATACTCCAACTCCTTCATTATTCTATTACTAAAACGCCGCCGGGTCAAGCTTAACGGCCGACCCCGCACAAAGGCCGGGGGAGTGGGATTCTCCCTATCCTCTTCTCTTAAGAAAACCCGGCCGCCAGGCCGGGTTTTTATTTATTGCAATTAACGGAGAACGCTATATAATATAAAGGGCGCGCGTTCAAAGAATAAATGCGGGAATCGGCTTTCAGCGGCGTCGGTAACGCAGGGGGAAGAATATGAGAAGAGCATTTTACGAGATCCTGGCAGTCGCGTTAGCCGCGATGCCGGCGTCGGCCGATCTCGGCCAGGTCGTCGGGTCGTTCTCGTTTCCACCCGGACCGGGTCTCGGGCTGGCGCGCTCGAACGCCGACCTCTACGTGTTGGCCGCGGGCGCGCTGAACCGCGTGTACCGCGTAAACCCCGCTAGCGGTTCCATCCGCTCCTCGTGGACCATAACCTGGTCACCGGGCAGCCACGGCCTCGCCTACTCCGAGCCGGGTTACGTATGGGTCGGCGATCTTCGCGACTCCTACGTTTACCGCGCCTCGCCTACGGGCAGCCTGTACGGCTCCTTCGCCGTACCCGCCCTGGCGCAAGGCCTGGCGCCCGAGGCTACGGGCGACGGCGGCGCCGGGACGACCGCGCTGTTCACGACGCGGGAAACGCCCGCGCAAGGTTTCCGCCACGACCTGGCCACCGGCAGCATCCTGTCCTCGTTCTCGATCCCACAGCCCAGCCCCCTCGACGCCGCGTGGGACCATCGCAATCTCCTACTGTGGTTGGCCCGGGGCGAGACCCCTCCTTTCGTCTACGGCTTCTCCACGACGGGGTCGGTCGCGGCCTCGTTCGCCGCCCCCGGCCGCCAACCCGTCGGCCTGACGTACTACGGCCAATACCTGTGGGTTACCGACAACGATAACAATCGGATCTACCAGGTGCACTGCCCTACGGGGATCGGCGTCGAGGCCGCCTCGTTCGGCAAGGTCAGAGCGCTCTTTAAATAGAATGCTCACCGCTTAAATTATGACCCGGCCGGAACCGGTCGCGTTCAAGAAATAGAAAGGGGAACGCGGATGCCCCAAGAACCGAAGAGCGACGCCCACTTCCACATGTTCGCCTTCTACTCGGCGTGTCGGGACTTCTTCCACCCGCCTCGTAATACGTTGGCGGTGGTGGGTATTAAACCCAACGACACGTTCCAATTCGTACGAACGGGGTAAAGCGGCCCGGCGGTTTATAAAGCGGGGCGCGTAACGTATTTTAAAAAAGTTCTACGGACTCGAGGAGGGTAAGATGAGAAAAGCGATAGCGTTGGGGGTAACGTTGGCCGTCGCCGGCGCGGCGTTCGGTTACATGGGGGAGATAGTCGCCTCGTACCCGTGCCCGGAGGGAAGAAACGCGTACGCGCTAACCGTCGGCGACCGCTACTTATACGCGTACATCACCGGTTCTTTCCTCGTTTACCGCATCGAGCGCTGGACCGGAAGCGTCGTCAGCTCGTACAGGCCGGCCGTCGGCGGCACCGTCGCCGGCATGGCGTTCGAGGAAGGCCCCTACCTGTGGATGCACGACCAGGGCTACGCGCCGGTGTGGTTCCACCGCTGCAACGAGGAGACGGGCAGCATCTATTCGTCGATGCCCATAATCACCCAAGCCTGCTCGAGCGTCGACTTCGAAACGCCCCAAGGCCAACCGGCGCCCATCAAGTCCATACTGATGTCCGTGTCCATAGGCATCTACGGCCAACATCTTTTGCGCTTCACGACCGCGGGCAGTTTTATCGACTCCTTCAAGCCCGAAACGTCGCTGTCGGAAGTGGCGTGGGACTACGGCAACGAGTGGCTGTGGCTGCCGCGATGTACTATCAACCCGTATTACTACGCGTACGACACGCACGGCTCGCGGGTAGCGTCGTTCCCGCCGCCAACGGCGGCCCACATACCCTCGGGCCTCGACTACTACGGCGAATATCTCTGGGTTTCCTCCCGGACCCTTTCGGACCCCCACATACTTATCATCCACTGCCCGGCCCTACACCCGGCGGTAGCGCCGGCCTCGTTAGGCAGGATTAAAGCGCTCTACAGATAACGTGCTCCGATTCGCGCCGTTAATAATCTTCGCGGCCTCCGCCGCCCTCGCCTTTGGGGCTGAGTACGTCGTTATTGTAGATAGCGTACCCTTGTACGAAGTAAGCCACTTCAAAGAAGATGACCGCATCATCGACTGGCTCGAATACCGAACGCAAGTAGTCGCGGAACCATCTTGGAACGTTCGCGGTCATTTAGACGAGTTTTGTATAGTAAGCCTAAAAGACGGCCGTATGTGCGTTATGGCAACGGGAAGCTTCGGCCATATCCTAGAAATTATAAAGGACGGCGTTACGCTTTACGCCGAACCCGGCGGCGCCGAATTACTAACGTTAAACCGTGGCGATAGAGTCGGCAACCCGGAATATTTCACCAGAGGGCAATCCATTACGTCGTGGTTAAAAGTCAAAACCCGCGTAGGCGTGGACGGTTGGGTTCGTCACGACGCGGTAAAATATGTGCCGCCCACCGGTAAACTAAAAACGCTGAGCGAAGAAGGGCCTGATAACTCCGTCCAAGGAGCCCTTTAACGATGCGTACAACAACAATAACCTTACTGTTAGCATCTTCCGCCGCCCTCGCCTTCACGCCGACGCACCTGGTAATCGTCGAAGGCGCGGTGCTGTACGACGAGGACCACAACTACGAGGACTACTACATAATCGAGCGGCTGCCGTACTGGACGCCGGTCGTCGCGGAGGAGGTCGGCTCCCCCCTGAGCCCGCGGACGTACTGCCTCGTCACGCTGGCGGACGGCCGCCGGGGCCTGGCGGAATGGGATTACCTGGGCCGCGCCTACGACGTCGCCGCCGAGGAGACCATACTCGTGGGGGTCCCGGCCGTCGCGCGGACCGAGCGCGCGCGGCTGAAGCGGGGGGAGGTCGTCGCCGAGACCGGCCCGCCGGCTACGGACGACGCCGGCAACGTTACCTGGCGCCAGGTAACGACCGCGGAGGGCCAGCGCGGTTGGCTATCCGCCCCGGCGCTCGCGCCCCTCGGCGACTAATGAACGGCTACCGTCTTCCGTTAAAAAGAAACCCGGCCACAAGGCCGGGTTTTTTCTCTACTCTTACGGGTCCCTATTGACCCCGGAAGACGTACAACAAGACCATCCGCGTCCAGGAGGCGAGCAAGGTCGCGGCCACGACGGCCAGCGCGGCCCACTGCCGCCGCGACAACCGCCGCTCGCGCAGCGCCGGCAGGCCCGCCGTCAGCGCGTAGCCGACCGCCGCCAGCGCCGCCGCCACCAGCGGCACGTGGTACCGCGGGTACGCCAGCGTCGCGCCGTGGGCGACGAAGATGACCGCGAATGAGACCGCGAGGATGCCGCGCAGCCGCGACGCCGGCATGAGGACCAGGCCGAGGCCGCACAGCGCCAGCGCCGCGGCGTCCGCCGCCAGCTCGAGCGCGACCATGGGCCAGGCGACGCCGGCGGGCAAGGCCGGGATGCGGCCGGCGGCGTACGTCGCCGCGAACAGACGCTCCGGCTCGAGCATATCGAGCAGCCGCCCGATACTCCGGAGCGCCGTCTGCGCCGGGTGCGCCGCGATATACCCTAGCGCTTCCCGCCGGTACCTGGCCGCGACGCGGAAGCCGTCCTCGCCCGCGGCCGCCACCTCGAGCAGCGGCGCGCAGCTCGCCGGGTCCTCCAACGCCTTCCACGTGTGGTGGTACGGCGCGCGGGGGTTGTTTCCGATATACAATACCGCCGACGCGTTCGTATCCGTCGCGACGACGCGACCCGTCCGCGAGAAGACGTACCCCGACCACAACGCCAACACGACCAACAGGCCGCAGGCGAAGGTCGCACCGGCAGCCAGCCGCGCGCGTCTCGAGCCGTCGCGACCCAGCGCCAGGAACAGCGCCAGCGCGAGCGCGACCGGGAACGCCACGGACCGTACCAGCGCCGCGGCGCCGAAGGTTATCCCGGCAAACGCGAGCCAACGGTAACGCGGCGCGCCGCGCGTCCCCCGCGCCAACAGGTATATACCCAGGACGAGCGCGAACGTGAAGGGCGCTTCCGTCAAGACCTTGGTGGAATAGTAAGCGGCGGGAAGGTACAGCGCGCCGGCGAGCAAGGCGGCCGTCGCCGCCCTCGCGCCGAACTCGGCCCGGGCCGTCGCGTACACGAGCCCCAGCGTCAGGACCGCGAGCACGGCCTGCGCCAGCCTAACGGCCAAGACGCCGCCCCCCGCGTAAAATATCGCCGCCGTGAAGGCGACGTATCCCGGCGGGTGATGGTGGACGTAGAGCTGGCCGTCCGGCGCCGTAAGGCCCATGCCGCCGGCGAGACGCCTGGCCGCGGTTACGTACTCCGCCTCGTCGGCGTTCAGCGGCGCGTCGGCCAAGGCCACCACGAACGCCAGCTGGACGGCGAGGGCCAGCAGCAACAATAGAAAGACTATTCGTTTCTCGGCCAAACGCGAACCCCGGCTCAGCTGCCGCGCGTGACGAACAGCCAAACCATCCTGGCCCAAATTAGTATAAGTATCCCGACGGCCGCGACCGCGACCGCCAGCCGCCGGCGCGAGTAAGCCCCGGCCTTAATACGAGTTAACGCCTCGGCGAAGAAGTACCCGATAGCCGGCAGGCCGAGGACCATCAGCGGATAATTGTAGCGCGGGTGCGCGACGGTGGCGGCGTACGCCAACGACGTGCACAACACCACTATGAGCGTAACGTCGCGCCACGCGTTCCTGGGCATCAGCGGTACGGCGGCCCAGAACAAGAGCAGCGCCGCGGCCGACGCGGCGACCTCGACCCCGATAAAGCCGAAGACAACCGGCCGGCGCGCGTTGGGCAAATACCCGCCCCGGTACGCGCCGACGAACAGCCGCTCCGGCTCCCACATATCCGCCAACTTCGACCAGAACCGCGCGAAGGTCTTGACGGGGTGCGCCGCTATGTAGTCGAGGGCGGCGGCGCGATATATGCGGGGGTGCTCGAAGCGGTCTTCGACCTCGGCGATGCCCGGCGGCGGGACGAACGGGCTGCCGGCGTGGGTTATGTCCCAGGCGTGGTGGTCGGGCGTGCTCACGCCGTTTCCGTAATAGAACACCGCCGAGCTCTTCGTATCCAGCAACACGAATCGGCCCGTCTTGGAATAAACGTACGCGCTCCACGGCGCCACCGCGGCGACGACCGCCACGGCCAAGGCCGCCGCCGTCGCGACGCGCCGGCCTAACGGCAAGCCGCGCCGCAATAATATGTACAACCCAAACCCCACCGCGACGGTCAAAGCGACGCCGCGGGTAAGGCCCGCCAGCCCCAGGAATACGCCCGCGACGGCGTAGCGCCAGAGGCCGGCCTCGGCGTTTTTCATCGTCACGTATAAAACGTACGCCGCCGACACGAGTAAGAACGTGAACAGTATTTCGGAGAGGAGCTGCGTAGCGTAGAAAGCCGTGGGTAAGTACGCCGCGCCGGCGATTAGCGTCGCCCGGGCCACGCGGGCGCCGAAAGCGGCCCGCGCCGTCAAGAAGGCCAGGACCAACGTAGCGAGGGCCAACGCGAGCTGGACCAACTTCGCCGTAACGTTGCCGCCGCCCGCGCGGTAGACCAGGCCCAGGAATATAGCGTACAGCGGCGGGTGCGTGTGGACGTACAGCTCGCCGCCGGGATGCGTAAGGCCGAGGCCTTTCGCGAACCTCATGGCGGCCGAATAGTACTCGCGCTGGTCGCTCGCGGGTTTAATTTCGCCGATAACGACGATGAACGACCCCCATACGAAGGCTGTCACGCACAGGACGATCAACGCGAACCGCCACTCGCGGGCGAAGCGGTGCGGTTCGTTTTTGGCTAAGGGGGTTGTCATTTCCGTTCGCACCTTACCATCGCCGCCGGCCTAAGGCCTTTCAGCTGCCCCGGGTTACGAACAACCACGCCATCCTCGCCCAAATGAGGACCAAGGCCGCCACGGCGGCGCCAGCCAGAAGGAGGCGACCGCGGGGGATCGCTCGCGCCCTCAGTCGGGGCAGGACGTCGACGAAGAAATAGCCTACGGCCGGCGCGCCGAGCACCATGAGGGGGTAATTATACCGGGGATGCGCGATAGTGACGGCGTACGCGACCGCGGTGCTCAACACGACCGCGAGCGTAAGGCCCCGCCAAAGGCTTTTGCCCATCAAGGGTATGGTAAACCAAAACAACGCCAGCGCCGCCGCCGAAGCCGCCACCTCGGCCGCGATAAAGACGTATATCCAAGGCACCGGCGCGTTCGGGAGGAAACCCTGGCGCCATACGCCGACGAAAAGCCGCTCCACCTCCCACATGTCGGCGAATCTCGACAAAAAACGCAGAAACGTTTGGAACGGGTGAGCAGCCATATACTTCAACGCCGCGGCGCCGAGGACCCGAGAACGGGCGTAAATATTGCCGACGCCGACGCCCTCCGGCGGGACGATGCGTCCAGCCGTCCCGTCGATGATATCCCAGGCGTGGTGCATCGGCGTACCGGGGCTGTTGCCGAGGTACAAGACGTCCGCGCTCTTCGTATCTACCAGCACCGCCCGGCCCGTTTCGCCGTAAACGTAGGCGCTCCACGGCAGTACCGCGACGCCGACGCCAACCGCGAAAGCAACCGCCGATACCCACCGCCGACGCCCGGGGACCCCCCTCCTCACCAAGATCAATACGGCAACGGCCAAAGCGGCCGTCAACGCGACGCCGCGCGTCAACCCCGCGACGCCGAACGTAACCCCCGCCGCCGCGTCCAGCCACCACCGCCGGCGGTTCTCCGACGCCGCGACTAAAAGGTACACCCCCAAGACGAGGAAGAACGTGAAAACGACCTCGGACAACAATCGCGTAACGTAAAAGGCCGTGGGGAGATACGCGCCGCCGGCGAGCAGCGAACCCCGCGCTACCGCCGCCCCGAAAACGCGGCGCGCCGTCAGGAAAACCAAGACCAGCGTGAGCAGCGCCAAGGCCAGTTGAACCCACCGCGCTGCGGCCTCGCCACCTCCCAGCTTATAAATCGCGCCTAAAAAAATCGGATAGAACGGCGGATGGTCGTGCACGTACAGCGTACCGCCGCGGTCGGTCAGGCCGAGGCTGGCGGCCAGCCTCCGGCCCGTAAAGCTGTACTCGGCCTCGTCGCTCCGGAGCGGATACCCGTCGATTACGATGATAAATGACGCCCAGGCTATGGACGTCAAAATTAAAATCGCCACCACGCTACGCGCTTCACGCATAGGTCAGCGTGCCACGACGCCCGCCGGGGCGTTTCAATCCGACCGAAGGCGACACGCCGCCCGGCCGCTCGTTCCCGGCGCTAATGCCTGAGAATGGTGCCCGCGGCGCCCACAATCCAGCCGCGCTCGGCCGTCGAAAAAGTGATGTCGAAAAGCTGATGGTTGTGGCCGGCCCACAAGCGCCAATTCCTGGTCGCGGGAGAATAGGCGTATATGTTGCCGCCCCTGGTTACGGCGAAGCCGCGGCCGTTGGAATGGAAGTAAAGGCCGGTAATAGTTTCCGCGCTCGGGAGGCGGGTTTTGTTAAGGCCGCCGGCCTTGAGGTGCACGGCGAAACCGTCCGCGGCGCCGAACCACGCCTCGTCGTCGCTCACGAAAAACGCGCACCTGTAATCGGACCCCACCGGGCTCGTAACCTCTTCCCACTTACCTCCCGACCTCCTCAATATACGGCCCCGGTCGCCCACCACCCAACCTTTGCCGTCGCCGGCGACGCGGATGCCGTAGAGGTCGTTGTCGACGTTGGGCGACTCGTCGGCCCACACGCCTTCTTTGTAATGGAGGACGGTGCCGCGCGAGCCGCAGAACCACGCTTCGGCGGCGCCGTGGGCGTCGAGGGCGTACAACGTGTTCGAACGCGTATTCCCGGGCACCTCCTCCCATTTGCCGCCCGCGCGGCGCGCCACCCAACCGTCTTTACCGCAGACCCATCCCTGCGAAGACGATACGAACTGGATGTCGAAAAAGTCGGGAGCCAACTTCGTAATGTCGAGGCGCCATTCGTCCCCGTCGTAGTGCAGGATATTGCCGTTGTCGCCGCACGCCCAGATATCATCCTCGCCCACGACCCAGATGGCGTGGACGTCCTCGGCCGTCGGGCTATGGGCGGGGCGCCAGGGCACGGGGGGTTCGCCGGGGCCCGAACCCCCACCGGAGGAACAGGCCACAACGATTAGAGCTAAGGCCGCCGCTTTCGCAAAATGCTTGGACATACGTACCTCCCACGGTTTCCGCCCGGCGCGGGCGATATAATTTACCACGGGCCGGCGGCGGCGTCAAGAATTCCGAACCCGCCGGCGGCGTCGATTTTCAACCGTATTTTGCGTCGCGATACCTAAGGCGCAATAAAAAATGTCGTTTGACAAGCAGGCCGTTGGCTTTATCCGTCGGGATCGAGGAATTTTTAATCCTCTCGACGATCGCCGGCGTTGGCCGCTTTCTTTTTCTTTAGACGAAAAAACCCCGCGGCCGGTTTAGTCTACACGGCCTTTTTAGCTCTCGCCCGGGACGAGCCGGCGGTGTACGCGGCCCGCGAGTCGGCACGTACCTCCGTGCGGTAACCGGCCGCCGAAAGGCCGCCACTTTACATTTCTGACCAATATGGTATTATTTACCCGAGAGGTAACTTTGGAGATACTAAGCGACATATCGGCCTCGACGTGGGAGCTTCTGCGCGAAGCCGGGCCGTACATGCTGGCGGGGTTCTTCCTCGCCGGCCTGGTGCGCGCCCTGATTCCCACGGGCGCGGTAGCGAAGCTGTTGGGCAAACGCAATCTGGGCTCCATATTCTGGGCGGCAATAATCGGCGTGCCGCTGCCGCTATGCTCGTGCGGCGTGATACCGATGGCCGCGGCGCTCCGGCGGGAGGGCGCGAGCAAAGGCGCGGTCTCTTCCTTTATGATCTCTACCCCTGAATCGGGCGCCGACTCCGTACTCGTGACGTACGCCCTGATGGATATCCCGATGACGATCGCACGGCCCATAGTCGCCTTCGCCACGGCGGTCGCCGCGGGAATCGGCGAGCTGCTTTTTGGCCGGCCCGAGCCCGCGGCCGCCCCGG
>JAZGGY010000197.1:0-2553 GCA_036480675.1 bacterium
GATACCTGCCCTCGCCGAGTTCATCGGCCGCGGCCTCGCCCACCAGGACCACCCGCGCGCCCTCGAGCGGGTGGCCCTGTCAACCGGTAACGTAGACGTCGACGACCGCCGGCGACGCGTAAAAGCCGGCGTGGGCGGGCGTGGCGGCCCATACCACCGCCAAGGTCAACGTTAACGCGAAACTTGAGATGATTAGTTTCCCCATTTACCTGTCCATTCGATGCGACGGTTAGCCGCCGAAAACGGGCGCCTCGCGGCGCCCTTGCCAGTTCGCGATATTATATTTAACCACCCTTCCCTATAAACTCTCTAAATTCGCCAGGAACTCCTCGTTGTTCTTCGTCTTGCGCAGCTTGGAGAGGAGCATCTCCGTGGCCTCGACGCCGTTCATGTCGGTCAGGACCTTGCGTATAAGGCGGATCTTGCTCATCTCCTCCTCGGTGAGCAGCAGCTCCTCCTTGCGCGTTGCCGAGCGGGCGACGTCTATCGACGGCCAGGTGCGCCGGTCGACGAGGCGCCGGTCGAGGATGCACTCCATGTTGCCGGTCCCCTTGAACTCCTCGAAGATGATGTCGTCCATCTTGGAGCCGGTGTCGACCAGGGCCGTGGCGATGACGGAGAGCGAACCGCCCTCCTCGATGTTGCGGGCGGCGCCGAAGAAGCGCTTGGGCTTCTGGAGGGTGGAGGCGTCAATGCCGCCGGTCATTACGCGGCCCGAATGCGGCGTTACGGTGTTGTACGCCCGGGCGAGCCGCGTGATGGAGTCGAGAAGGACCACGACGTCGTGCTCCGCCTCCACCAGGCGTTTGGCCTTCGCCAACACCATCTCGGCGACGTGGACGTGGCGGTCGGCGGGTTCGTCGAAGGTCGACGAGATGACCTCGCCCTGTACGGACCGCTCCATATCCGTGACTTCCTCGGGCCGCTCGTCGATGAGCAGCACGATGAGGATTACGTCCGGGTGGTTCTCGGCGATGGCGTGAGCGAAATCCTGGAGGATGGTGGTCTTTCCGGCGCGGGGCGGCGATACGATGAGCGCGCGCTGGCCCTTGCCCACCGGCGTTATCAAGTCGAGGACGCGGAGGGTCAAATCTTCATCCTTCGTCTCGAGGTGGAACCGGTCGTCGGGGTACACCGGCGTCAGGTTGTCGAAGAGGTTGCGCTCGACCGCCTGCTCCGGGTCCACGTTGTTGACGGCGTCGACCTTGAGCAGCGCGAAATACTTCTCGTTGTCCTTCGGCGCGCGAACCTGGCCGGAGACGGTGTCGCCCTTGCGGAGGCTGAACCGCCGGATCTGCGACGGCGAGACGTAGATGTCGTCCGGCCCCGGGAGGTAATTGTTAGCCCCCGAGCGGAGGAAGCCGTAGCCGTCGGGCATGGTCTCGAGGACGCCCTCGGCGAAGATAAGGCCGTTCTGCGTCGCCTGCGTTTCCAGCAACTTAAAGATAAGCTGCTGTTTGCGCAGGCCGGAGCCGCCGGTAACGCCCATCTCGCGCGCAAGCGCGGCAAGCTCGGCCGTAGTCTTTGTGGTGAGTTCGGCTAAGTTCAACGACATGAAATGGGGGTGTCGGAGGAAGAATGGCAGGATAGAAATACCCTAGAACGCCTAGATTATACCCTAAACGCGCCCCAGCGTCAACCGCAATTTTGGGCGGCGGTAAAAAAAATACGCCATTAAAAGCCGCCGTCGGCCGGCCCGCCCCCGGCCCGCAACCGCTCGCACGCCTCGACCATATCCCCCGGCAAACGCGACAGAAAGCGCATCCGCGCGCCCGACGCCGGGTGGTCGAAGGTCAGCGTGTGCGCGTGCAGCGCCAGCCTGTCGACGACGTCGCTCGGCTTGCCGTACTTCTCGTCGCCCAAAACCGGGTATCCCAAGTACGCGAGGTGCACACGGATCTGGTGGGTGCGGCCGGTGTGGAGGCGAAGGCGCAACAACGTCGCCTCGACGCCGAACCGCTCCACCACGGCGAAGGCCGTCTTGGCCTCCTTGGCGGCGAGCGGGCTCACGGCGAAGAGCCTGGGGTCGCGGCTCGAGCGGCCGATGGGGGCCTCTACCGTCCCCTCCTCGAGCGGGAGGGAGCCCGAGGCCAGCGCGACGTACGTCCGCCCGGTCGTCCTTTGCGAAAATTGCGCCACCAGACTTTTATGCCCGAGCTCGGAGCGGGCCACGACCAGCACCCCCGAGGTCCCGCGGTCGAGGCGGTGGACGATACCCGGGCGGGTGGGGCCGCCGACGGGCGCCAGCGCGCCGACGCGGTGCAGCAGCGCGTTTACGAGCGTTCCCGAAGTTACGTTTCCCGCGGGATGGGTGAGCATCCCGGTCGGTTTCTCGACGACGACGACGTCCTCGTCTTCGTAATAGACGGTGACGGGAATATCCTCGGGCGCGGCCACCGGCCCGGGCGGGAGGCTTACGGACGCCTCGACGACGTCGCCCTCCTTGACGCGGTAGGACGGCTTGACCGCGGCGCCGTTGACGACGACGGCCCCCGCCACGATGAAACCCTTGAGGCGCGACCGCGAATACTCGCGGAGCGTCTGCCCCAGGAA
>JAZGGY010000198.1:0-2556 GCA_036480675.1 bacterium
TGTCGTCGGCCATCAGCTCGCCGACGATCTTGGGCGAAAGGCCGTCGAGGCCGAGTATAACGACGCGGCCTACGCGCGCCTTGGCCAGCGCGCGCCGCCGCCGAATGCGGCGCACCAGCCGGCGGAAGGGCAGCGTCAGGAACGCGAAGAGCGCCAGCACCAGGCTCGCGAAGACGGCGAAGAACGACGTGACGACGGCGAAGCCGGCGCCCGGGCCGACGTAGCCGAAGGCCGCCGGCGCCAGCGCCAACGCGCTTACGAAGATGATCGCTAGTTTCGCTCGAGGGGACATCCGTGAGGACTAATAATTAGCCAATACGAGGCCCGCCAGGTCCGTAATTTCGACGTCGGCCGGCGGCGGCTCGGCCGACCAGAAGACGGCGTCGTCGTAGGTGTGCATCCCGGTCAGGTTGGTCTCGGCGAAGACCTCGGCCTTGCCGAGGTGCGCCTTCAGGTCGAAGCCGGGGTGCGCTACCACGACCAGGTCCGGGCCGTTCGCGGCGTACGGGCCGTCGTAAATCTCGTCGCGGTGGAATATTTTCCTTACGACGGGACGCCCGTTGTGATTCAGCGCAAGCAGGCCCTCTTTTATTTCGGCCAGCACGGCGGGGACGTCGCCGGGGCGCACCGTGCCGCGGGGGTATTTACCGGCGACGTTGACGTAGATGCGGTTGGGGTCGAGGGCGAAGGCGCGCGTCCCGGCCGCGAGCGCCGCCAGGGAGTCGTTCTTGCCGCCGTCGAAGGCGAGGAAGCCCTCCTGCTCGAGCCAGGTATTCAGGTACGCCTCGCGTTCGACGCCGCAGAAGCCGTGGTCGGACAGCAGGTAGAACGCCGCTCCCGCGTCGCGGGCGCGGGCGGACATTTCGCCGACGAAGCGGTCTACCTCGGCGTAATACTCGAGGCAGAAGGCATGGCGTGGGTGCGCCTCCTCGGCCAGCGCGTCCCACAAGTAGTGGTGTAGGCGGTCGGTGCCGGTAACGACTACTTCGAAGTAGTCCCACTCCTCGTTTTCCCAAAGGTGCGCCGCGGCCTTGCGGCGGCCGGCGAGCGTTGACAACAGCTGCTTCTGCAGGAGGTCGTGGTCGCCGCGGCACTTCACGGTGTCGACGTCGATTTCGTAGCCCAGCGCGCGGAGTTTCGCCCTGAGCGGCGGCGGCATTATTGCGCGGTCGAAATCCACCGCTACGAAGCCGGCGACGAGGGCGCCGTTTATCGCGTCGGCCGGGTACGTCGACGGTTGGTTAACCACGACGGCGCGCTTGCGGACGCGGCCCAGGCGGTCCCAAATAGTGGGCGCCTTGACGTCCGCCGAGCTCGTGAAGCGGACGTCGTACGTGCCCGCCTTGAGCTCGGTGAAGCCGAAGACGCCGTGGCCTCCCGGGTTCAGGCCGGTGGCGAACGAAGGCCACGATACGGCCGAGATCTCGGGCAACGTCACCGTCATCCGCGCGAACGGGCTTGCTTGGCCGAGCTCGGCCAGATGAGGCGTTGTGCCGTCGGCCGTTAGCTTTTCTACCAGCGAATGCGGTACGCCGTCCAGACCCAGGACGACCGCGCGCCTATTTTTCTTGCCGAAGAGGCCCATAATTGGAAAAAGCCGCTGCCCGGCCTTCTCGAGCCCTAATTATAAGCTATCTAAGAATGTATGTCAAACCATATAACCCAAAGGGCCGTCCGAAAGCGGCCCGTTCGGCCCGGCTTTCGGCGTCGTTATGGGAAAAGGGCCTTGACGCGGCGGGGGGCGCGGAAAGCCCGCCCCGAAGGGCGGGCTTCGCGCTAGGAGAGGAGAGTGTTCTGCTTAGTCGTTCGGGGGTAGGGCTTCGATTATTATGGCGTCCGCGGGCAGCGCTTGGATTATGACGGCGTCGGCCGGGCCGGCCTCGTAGCCGGGTGCGGCTGTCGGTTCCGCTTCCGCCGGCGCCGGCGCCGCAGCGCGGGCGAGAAAATGGAAAGATAACGCCAAAATGGTAAAGGTCCCTAAGAGATTTATCGCGTTGTTTTTAAGCATTTCAGTTCCTCCGTATTTACCTCGTCGGTTTCATCGTGTAATACGACGCGGCAGCCGAAAAGGTTGCAAAAAAACCCGCCTCCGGGGCGGGCTGGGGATGATAGCGATGGGGGCGTTTTTCTATTCGGCCGGCAACGCCTCGATTATGACGGCGTCGGCCGGGAAGGACTTGATGATTACCCGGTCGGTGAATTGGCGGGGGATACCGGGCGTCGCTTCGTACGCGCCGGCTTCGGCCGCGGCGGTTTCCGCGGTCGGCGTAGCGGCGCGCGCCAGGATAAGGAATGATAAGGCCAGCGCGGCGAATATCCCCAGCAGGTTTATTACGTACGGTTTGTACATCTCGTTACCTCCTCGTATTTTTCCCGGTGTCGGTAAGTAATACATTGGCCGGGCACGAAAAGTTACAAAAAACGCCGGGCGCGAGGCCCGACCCGAGAGGAGGCCGGTGGCTCAGAACGCGTGCGTCTTGCAGAGCTTAAAAGATGCCCGGGACCGTCGTCACTACGCCGACGGTGACGTATAGTCCTCCATGGGGGGCTTATTGG
>JAZGGY010000199.1:0-5756 GCA_036480675.1 bacterium
AATTTACGAGGCCTTATCGCCGTAGGTGTACGCCAAAAAGCCATAAAAACGTATAATTTCCGTTCAAGAAAATGGATAGAAAAAGCTTGCATTTGGAAAAAGCGTTTGTTAGAATTTTGAACATACAAAAGTTAAAGGAGGTGAATTTCTTTGCGTAAGAGCATTCTAATAGCATTAGCGCTCGCGTTGCTCGCGGGTACGGCGTACGGTGCTTTGGGCGACTTGGTGGCATCGTTCCCTAATCAACCGAGGTCGCCTCTGACCTCCCACTACGGCCTGGCGGCAGACGCCAATTACCTCTACTCGTTCATGTACTACTCATCCTGGAGGTATCCCATAATCAGGATGAGGAGGACGACCGGGGCGTTTGTGAGCTCGTATCCCATGCCCGGCCCCACCTACCCGCAATACAACCGCAGCATAAGTTACGACGGAACCGGGAACATTTATGGCAACAACTACTCTCGCCGCTACGTCGTCAGGTTCCGCGCGTCCAACGGCAGCATGCTCAGCACCTGGACCTGGCCCACGACCATGCCTGCTCGCGGCGCCCTCGCCGTAGACCATACCGGGACCGGCGCCGGGACCAACATCTACCAGTCCTACTACAACGGAACATGGTTCAAATCCTCTCTTACCGGCAGCCTGAAAAGCAGTTGGCGGGGGCCGGGCTACACCTACTCTTACGACATGGCCTGGGACTACGGCAACAAGATGATCTGGTACTCCAACTACAGCACCGAGTTCATTTACGGTTGTAACACCCGCGGCTCCATCATAAAGTCGTGGGGGGTCCCGGTCAGCGTATGGGATCCCTACGGCATCGCCTACTGGGGCAACTACCTCTACGTGAGTACCATTTACGGCACGCCCGACGAGCACATCTGGGTCTACCACGTCCCGGCGAACATCGGCGTAGCGCCGGCGTCCGTCGGCAAGGTCAAAGCCCTGTTCCAATAACAGGCAAGCACTTTAAAAAGCCGCCCCTCGGGGCGGCTTTTTTTTCGTTTGGAGAGAACGCGCTAAATAATCTGTCGGTAAATTTGACACAGGCCGATTAATACGCTATATTCTTAATGAACAGCGTTAATAAATGCGACGAAAACCTCACCTCCGACTATAATACGGGCGAAGCCCGAGAGGAGGTAAACTTCTTATGAAACGCCTGGCGTTTATTTTAACAGCGTTAGTTATTATCGCCGTTTCTACCTGCCTGGCGCATTTGGGCGACGTTAAGAGATCCTTCCCGGCGCCGGGCAACCAGATCCGAGGCATGGCTCGTTCGAACATACGTTTATTCGTCATCGACTTCGGCAGCTCCACGCGGGTATATCGCCTGGCCCCCGCCACCGGGTCCTCGTACGGCTCGTGGACCACATCTTTCAGCAATAAATGCTCCGGCCTCGCGTTCTCCGAAGGCGGCGTCCTCTGGATAGGCTGCTACGGCGACGACCGCGTCTATAAATGCAAAGCCCTAACGGGAAGCGTTTATTACCGCTGGAACGCCGGCCACGAGCCCTACGGCGTCGCGCCGCACCGCACATCCGACGGAGGCATCGGCACCACCGCCATCTTCACCTCCGACTCCGCGCCGTCGTTCTGTTGGCGCCACAATATGACAAGCGGCAGCGTTCTCTCTTCCTTTGGAATGGCGAGCGCAAGCTCTTTCGACATCGCGTGGGACCAACGCAACAAACTCATATGGAAAGGCTCCCTCCCGAACGTGGTCTACGGATACAATACCGCCGGCTCCGTCGCGGCTTCGTTCACCGTGCCCGGCCACTCCCCCCGCGGCCTGGCGTACTACGGCCAGTACCTCTGGGTCGGATGCGACGGCAACGACCGCATCTACCAGGTCCATTGCCCGGGCGACATCACGTCCGACGTTTCGCCCGCCTCCTTCGGCGGAGTTAAAGCCTTATTCCGTTAAGCGGATATCGATGTAAAAAAGCCGCCCCGCAAGGCGGCTTTTTTCTTTGGCGTGGAGCAAAGGCATACAGATTAAAAAGGCCGCGTAGGAATACCAAACTTCCCGGGCGAAAAGGCCCCAAAGTGCCGCCTAAATTTACGGAGCCCCAACACGCCTCCGAAAATACTTGCCTCCCGAAAGATATTTATTTAAAATACATAAAATGTTAGGTGTGCGATAGGTTGGATATAAACGATACGGATTAAGTCTAAAACCCTTATCGTTTCTCAGCGCCAACCCCGGTAAGACGGCTTTAGCGTTGTAAAGGGCAGCCCATTATACCTGGGACACGCCGCGCCCGCCGGTCTCGGCCTCGTTATATAGACCCGAAACCGACGTACCGTTGACCGGCTTTTTCGGCTTGCCCACTTATAAATAGTTTGGGACAGAAAGGTTGCGCCGCGACTAGCGTCCCGCCGACCAAAGGAAAATATATGAGGACGATAATATTTACTATGGTTATCGCCGCGATCGCGGCGACGTCTCTCGCTTCTTGCCGCAAACCGCCGAAGGAAACGGGAAGTTCGGAGACGGCGTCGCCCGACATCGGCGCCGAAGCAGCGCCGCCCGTCGAGTTGGAGCGTACTTACGTCGGCGGGGGGACCGACCCGGCCGGTAATAAGTACGTGTGCGAGGTCGAACTAACTCCCGCCCGCGAGGTATATTGGGTGGTACGCCAGGTAGACGACGGAACGACGTACGACGGCGTCGGGATACGGCAGGGCGATACCTTCGTAGTCGGCTTTCGCGACGAGTCCGGGTACGGCGTCGTAGCTTACACCGTAAATCCGGACGGTTCGCTCGGCGGAATATCGGCCCACGGGAATAGTACGAAAGTTGGCGCGGAGAAGTTGGCGAAAAAGTAAGCGGTGGGGAGTATGCTTCTTTGCCGCCGTCCTTGGACGGATAAAACCGCTCCACCGTCAAAGAGCACCCGGCTACAAAAAACCGGGCCGAGGGGAAGCGAAGTCAGTTAGAATATGTCAGGTCGGTCGGCGTGGACGCGAACCCGCCTCCGCAAGACGAAGATACGATAATCTCCCGGGGCCAGTCGACAGGTTTTGCGTTCACCTTCGAAACGCCTCGAAAAATTACCCTTGATTAGAAATCGAACTATTGAGTACTTCTCAGTTTTATGTTAGGTTTATTTAGTAATATTTCGCATTCACCTTTAAATAAAGAGGAGGATCCAAAATGAAGAAATTAGTATTAATCGCCCTGGTCGCGGCCCTCGCGGCCGGAACGGCGTACGCGACGTTGGGTCAAATTGTAGCGTCGTGGAGGGCGCCGGCGGACTACCCCCTCTGCTTAGCGCGCGCGCCGAACCCCGCCTATATGTGGCTGTGGTGCAATAGGGCGCCTTACACTATCTATCGCGTACATTCGGACACCGGCACGGTTTACGCCTCTTACGTACACCCGGCGGCAGGAAACTATGTCCGCGGCCTAACCTTCTCGTACGGTAGCTCCGCGCCCTACTCGGGCAGCTACCTATGGGTTGGAAGCTACTCCACCGATCGCGTTTACATGAGTAACTACACTACCGGTAGCGTTTACATGTCCTACTCCGTCGCCTCCGACCCCTACGGCATGGCCGTCGAAGCCACCGCGGACGGCGGCCGGGCGCCGACGGCGATGTTGACCAGCGATAGCTCTCCCGCGTACGTATGGCGCCGTCGACTCACCACGGGCAGTATTCTCTCGTCGATCGGCGTCACGGGCACCTACGACATCGCGTACGACTGGCGCAACAAGCTCGTTTGGCACAGGTCGGGCACCACCATCATCGGCCGCAACCTGACCTCCGGTTCTATTGAGGCCTCTTTCACGTCTCCGGCCGGCCCCGCGCTAGCCTTCACCTACTACGGCCAATATCTCTGGATAGGCACTACCTCCGGCTACCACCGCATATACAAGGTCCACTGCCCCATCATTCCGGGAGTCGCCGTCGTGCCCACGTCGGTGGGTAAAGTAAAGGCGTTATTCAAGTAACTGGAAACAACGCGCCCAAAGGAGCCGCCCTCCCGGGCGGCTTCTTTTAACGGGGAAAAAGACCGCGTACGCGGCCGTCGGGTCGTTAAGATTTCCGCCAACGGCGAAAGCGAAGTCCGAAGCGACGACGAGCCGTCGAGGGGCAAAAAAAGATTGAATCCCTGCGGATAGTCCTTTAATATTTATAAGGTTTTCGACGGTGCGAGGAGGTGGCTGATGAGAACTTTACTCCTATGTTTGCTAGTAATGGCGCTTGGGCTAGCGTCGACGGCGGCCGACGACGTCGCCGGCGATTACGTCGCCTTCGGTAAGCTCCCCTATTCCGGGGAGATGTACGCCTGCAACGGAGAAATAATAAAAACGGGCGGCGTCTATAAACTCCGTTGGTACTTCGAGGAAGGATACGATTACGCCGGCGTCGGCGTAATCAAAAACGGCCTATTGTGCGTAGGATATGCCGCGGATATCGGCTACGGCGTAGCCATATATAAAATCGAAGCCGACGGCTTTCTGGATGGCGTCTTCGGTTTACCCGGCTTTAAACAGAAGGGAACGGAAAAGCTGCACCGGGACTAACGCAATCGCATCAGTTGAGAGGATATCGACGTAAAAAAGCCGCCCCGCAAGGCGGCTTTTTTCGTCGTAAATACGGGCGCTTATAGGCTGAACATCGCCGCGTAAAAGTACCAAAGTTCGTTGAGCGAAAAGCCCGTAAACAGGCGCACCAGGACTTCTATCGGCGGCATTACGAACCACTGGAAAAAGGGAAAGCCTATCGACGGCCCGAGGAATATCGCCAGAAAGAAGACTATTAGGACGGTCCGGCCGTAGCGAGCGATGAAGTGGCCGTACGACGCCGCGGCGCCGCGCGGCAAAATGGCCCACAACACGTTCGAGCCGTCGAGCGGCGGTATCGGTAACAAGTTGAATATGGCGAGTATGAAATTTATATAGACGGCGTTGAACAACACGAGGTAGAGGAGACGAAGCCAGGAGGTATCGAAAGCCGCCGGCGTCTTGAGCGCGTACCCGAACAGAACGCCCAACCCTATCCCCAGCACGGCCCCCAGCACAAGGTTTGATGCCGGCCCCGCGAGCGACGTAATCAATATTCCCTTGCGCGGGTCGCGGAAGTTCCGCGCATCAACCGGTACGGGCTTCGCCCATCCTATGCGCGCGACGAAGAGGGCCACCGTACCCAGAAGGTCCAGGTGCTTCAACGGATTGAAGCTCAGCCGCCCCGCCAGCTTAGCCGTCGGGTCGCCGAGGCGCCAGGCCGCATAGCCGTGGCAAAATTCGTGCACGACGAGGCCGAAGAGTATCCCCGGCGCCAGGTAAAGCTTATCGAGCCACCAATCGGGGGTAAACATAACCTACTTCCTCGGGTGATATTTCTCGTGAAATTCTTTAAGGCGTTTCGTATCTAAATGAGCGTAAATCTGTGTGGTCGTTATATTTGCGTGCCCTAATAATTCTTGGACGGTTCTGATGTCGGCGCCCGCTTGTACGAGGTGGGTCGCGAAGGTATGCCGAAAAAGGTGCGGCTTAACGCCCGGGACGCCGGCCAACGCCGCATACCTTTTAACTTTTTTCCACAACAGCTGCCGACTAACGTGCCGGTCGCGACCTCGCGACGACGCGAAAAGGTACGGCCCCTCCCCTTTACCCGCCGCGTCCAGCAAACGCAAATATTTTTCCACGTAACCTTTCGCGACGGCGCCGAACGGCACGAGGCGCTCCTTTCCTCCCTTCCCCCGAACCCGCAGAACCGCCAGGTTCAAATCCACGGCCGCCC
>JAZGGY010000200.1:0-4147 GCA_036480675.1 bacterium
TATCGCTCGTAATCGGCGCGCTATACCCGTGGCTGCCGACGCGGCTTTATTCGATTAAGGGGCTGGCCGCGGCGGCGTTGGTAGCCTTACCCCTTTTGACGTACGAATGGCTAGCCGGCGCCGGCGGCTTGAGCCTCGCGGCGTGGGCGGCGTTCCTGGCATTCGCGGGACTCCTGTTGGGGTTGGAGTACTCGGGGAACCCGTCCGTCTCGAGCCCCTCGCAGGTGCGGCAGGTGTTCAAGCCCGGGCTGCTCGCGCTCGGCGCGCTCCTCGTAGCTTTTATTGTATTACTTGTGATATAATATATACGTAATGATTACGTACGAACGAGAGAAATGTACGAAGTGCGGGACTTGCCTCGACGTCTGCCCGCAGCTCACCATCGACTGGGGCTCGGACGGCTTCCCGGTCCAGGCGCGGCCGCACGACTGCATGGAGTGCGGCGCCTGCGCGAAGAACTGCCCGGCGGCGGCGGTGCACGTCGCCGCGGGCGTCGGCTGCTTCAGCGCGCTGGTGAACGAAACGCTGTTTGGCAAAAAAGACGGCTGCGGCTGCGGTTGAGGGCCGAAAGAGGCCTGAGAACCGGGCTATAAATTACATATATTAATAATTGGTATAAACCACTATTTTGTTACGATTATGTTGATTAGAAACTATAAAATTAGTATGCGTATTTATTTATCGGTATTGACATATAAGATTTTGATGCTATCATACATTAAGGAAGTTAGGTCCATGACGGTTGTTGGTGCATATGCTGATGGTGCAGCATTGGGCGGCTTGGCAAGTAACGGCCGCGCCGGAATAGGTGATTATGGTGAAGAAGGCAAAGGAAAGGGCGAGCGCTAAAGCAGCGACGTACGTGCATAAGGATAGCTCGAAAAAACCTAGGATAGGTGACATTATCGTTTACCGGCCTAAGAAGCGTGAAGGCAAATTGCCGGCTAAGGAAATACCTCCTGGCCTTATGGGAGACAGGTCTGGATAAATATTAAAAAGTTTAGTTGATCTAGGGATAATTAGCGGAGGGAAAGGCGGGAGTATGCTACGTTACCCTTTTAAGGTTAGGGATATATTACACCGATTCGTTTACCTGACAGAACGCGAACGGAAGTTAATAGACAAACCCGTTTTCCAAAGGTTAAGGTTTATTGCTCAAAATGACGTAGCTTCTAGGGTTTATCCTTCGTTAAATACAAGCCGTTTCGAGCATTCGCTCGGGACGGCTTTTGTAGCGGGAAAAATCGCAGAAAACATTTTGTTGAATTTCGATAGGAATGGAGATGATACGCTAAAAAAAGAATATTTGGAGGAATGTGGTTTTCGCAATGAGGACGATTTTACCGAAACGGTTAGGATTTATGGTTTAATTCACGATATAGGCCATTTACCATTAAGTCACCTTTTCGAAATGGCGTTTGAAGATTACGCGGCGGCCGAAGGAGTTGATATCGAAGACGCTTGCGAGAAGTGGTTTAGAGTTCCCGGGTTTAGGTTTTTACACGAAGCATGTGCCGCGGATATAATCGATTACGTTTTAAGAGGGACGGGTTTAAACCGCCGGGTTAAGAGTAACGTTGTAAAACTGGTAACGGAAAAAGAGTTAGACCCCGGTGACGTGCTATTTCCCATAAAACAAATATTAGACTCTGAAGTGGATGGAGATAGGATAGATGCGACGGCAAGGGACGGTCTTCAGGCCGGCGGCGAATATGGTAATTACGACATAGAAAGGATATGCACGTCTTTTAATATTATTAAAACTAGCGGTTATTGGGATCTTGGGTACTCTCATAAAGCAGAGAATTGTTTGGAGAGTTTATTATTTGAGAGGTACCGTACTTTTACGTGGATACATTTCCACCATAGGGTAATCGTTATTAAAACTGCGGGCCGCGTAATTATTAACGCACTCATCGCAGCAAATAAAATAACTCCGGGCCATTTTAGGCGGGGCGAGTTAAAAAACCGGGACGATTTTTGGTTGTGGCGTTTAATACGTAGTTATAAACCTAAAAACGATGCCGAGAAGGCTGCGAAAAAACTATTGGTTCAGCGAGATAAAAAACTTTCTTTCGTTTTGTGGAAACATCGGGAGTATTATCACCGTATCCAGGATACCCTTTTGGAGGAAGCTCATTTACGCAACGTAGAACCTGAAAGGGCGAATATTGGAAATAAACTCATGGACAGGGCTTACGAAGCCGGGCTTTCCCAAGCCATCGGAGCTACCCCTGGGACTTTTGAAGCGAAAGTAAGTACGATAAAATTTAAACCCATAGGCAAGTTCCCCGTGAATATAATAGGAGATAACGGAGAGGTTATTGGCGACCTTATTGATAAATCGCCGATAACCGGTTTCCTAACGGAGATTTGGAAGGCCGAACCTCAGTACTACGTAGTTTTTTTTGGAACCCTACCTAACGGCGTGACTGAAGAATCGCTAGAAGGCTTGTGGCGAGGATATACGGCTCCGTATCTGCGAAGTAAGGTATCATAAGACTTATTAATATAAAATTAACCAGCAATTAAAAACGCCGCCCCTCGGGGGCGGCGTTCTCATTAACCCGCAACGGCGACGGGTTACTTTTCCACCGCTTCCTCGGCCTCGCTCACGCCGGCGAAGGAGCCCTTCTTCGTACGCCAGATGGCCCAACCGACGAGCAGCGTCCCCACGACGACGACCGGGACCGTGACGTACCACGTGTCGCGGAACTTGATGATCAGCGGCGCGATGATCAACGCCACCAGGTTCATCACCTTGATAAGGGGGTTGATGGCCGGGCCGGCGGTATCCTTGAACGGGTCGCCGACGGTGTCGCCCACTACGGCGGCCTTGTGCGCCGGCGAGCCCTTGCCGCCGTAAAGGCCGTCCTCGATGGACTTCTTGGCGTTGTCCCAGGCGCCGCCCGCGTTCGACAGGAAGACCGCCATAAGCTGGCCCGTGAGGATGATACCGGCCAGGAAGCCGCCCAGCGCCGCCGCGTCGAGGAGGAAGCCGACGATTACCGGCGTCAACACCGCCAGGAGGCCCGGGCCGACGAGCTCCTTAAGGGCGGCCCTGGTGCAGATGTCCACCGTCCTCTCGTAGTCGGGCTCGGCCTCGCCCGTCATCAAACCTTTGATCGTGCGGAACTGGCGCCGGACCTCGTTTATGACGAGGGCGGCCGCGCGGCCCACGGCTCGGATCAGCAACGAGGAGAAGAGGAAGGGTACGGAGCCGCCGATGAGCAGGCCTATGAGGACCATAGGGTTGGCGACGTTGATGGTCTCGATCGTGGCGCCGGCGAGTTTCAGCTCCTCGAAGTACGAGCCGAAGAGCGACGTAGCCGCCATGACCGCGGTCGCGATGGCGAAGCCTTTCGTGATGGCCTTCGTCGTGTTGCCGACGGCGTCGAGGTCGGCGATGATCTTGCGGGTTTTCTCGTCGCCCTCCTTCGACATCTCGATGATGCCGTTGGCGTTGTCGGCCACCGGCCCGAAGGTGTCCATCGAGACGACGACCCCCGTCGTGGTGAGCATGCCCATGCCGGCGAGCGCGATGGAGTAGAGGATGTACGTGATGTTGCTCGGGTCGCCCACGATGAGGATGGAGGAGAAGATGGCGCCGCAGATGACGAGTAGGGCCCACACCGACGACTCGAGCCCCACCGCCACCCCCATCAGTATGGTCGTGGCCTCGCCGGTGCGCGTCGCCTCGGCGATCTCCTTGACCGGGCGGCGCTTGATGGACGTGAAGTGTTCGGTCAACAACGAGATCAACACGGAGAGTATCAGGCCGAAGGCGGTGGCCCAGAAGACGCGCATATCGTCGACGTAGTAGCGGGCGAAGAAGTAGAAGCCGATCGCCGAGGCCACCGCGGAGATAAGGTAACCGCGGTTGATAGCGCGCATCCCGGGCTCGGTCTCCGAACGCGGCCGGACCGCCGCGGTCCCGATTATGGACGTGATGACGCCGACGCCCCGCACGATGAGCGGGAAGATGACGCCCTTTACGCCCATAACGCTCCAGCCGAGTATCATCGCCGCCACCAGCGTGACCTCGTACGACTCGAAGATGTCGGCGGCCATACCGGCGCAGTCGCCGACGTTGTCGCCAACGTTGTCTGCGATAACGGCCGGGTTGCGCGGATCGTCTTCGGGGATC
>JAZGGY010000201.1:0-3987 GCA_036480675.1 bacterium
GGCGAGGCCCCGTTCGACGTTATGCGGCGCGCCGCCGCGGTAGAAATCGCCAAGCGAGACGCCTAAAGCGACTACTCTTCGCCCGTCACGCCCACCAATTTAATAATACGATCAACGACTTCCGCCGGCATAAGTTCGTCGGTTTTTATTTGGAGCGGTACTTTGTCGTATACGGCCCGGCGCTCCGCCTTAAGCTCCATGATGCGGACGAGCGGGTCGGCGCTCTGGAGCAGCGCCCGCGGCTCCTCGCCCTCGAGCCGTTTTTGAATGGTTTCGGGATTAGCGCGTAAGGCCACCACGACGCCGGATTCCTCGAAAAGACGATAATTTTTTTCGTCGAGGATGGCGCCGCCGCCGGCGGCGACGACTAAACCCTGCTGCGACGTTAACTCGGCTACGAGCAAGTTCTCTTCGTCGCGGTACCGGCCTTCGCCGTAGCGGGCGAAGATGCCGGGGATGGATTCGCCCAGCCGCTCGACGATAACGGCATCCATATCGACGAAGCGCCGCCTGAGCCGCCCCGCCAGCAACTCACCGACGGCCGTCTTTCCGGTCCCGGAGAAACCCACCAGGTAGAGATTATCTTCGGGAGTTATCATCCAACGTCTCCATATACCCGGCGAGGTTACCATACCGCGGCGACGGGTGTCAACTCCGCGACGAAGGCGTACGTTCGCCCGCGGAGGCCACTCGTCAACGGGCGCTTGCCGCGGCGCCGCCGTTGTGGTATTATCCTTTAAATAAACACGGAGATTAGACGATGGAAGATTTAAGCGAGCTTGAGCAACGGCTGGAAAGACTTACCCGCGCGGTGGACGACGTCCGGGACGGCCTTTGACCCGGAAAACACCGCCAACCGTATCGTCGACCTTGAGGAAAAGGCCGGCGCTCCGGACCTTTGGGGAAACCGCGACCGGGCCCAGGCGTTACTCGCCGAGCTGAGCCGCCTTAAAAAACGGGCCGAAGCGCTTGCCGCGGCCGAAAAGAAGCTTGAGGACCTGGGCGTCTTCTACCAGCTCTGCCTCGAGGAACAAGCCGCGTGCGCCGATTTCGCCCGCGAGCTCTCGGCCCTGGAAGCGGAGGTCGAGCGCCTGTCGTTGTTGACGTTCCTGGGAGGGCCGTACGACGCGTCCGACGCCATCGTGGAGGTCAAACCAGGCGCGGGCGGCGTGGACGCCTCCGATTGGGCCGAGATGCTCTTTAGGATGTACCTCAAGTGGTGCGAGGCACGGGGGTATCAATGCGACGTCCTCGCGGCCGAGGTCGCCGAAGAAGCCGGCGTACGGCTCACTATGTTCGAAGCCCGCGGCGATTACGCGTACGGCAACCTTAGCTGCGAGGCCGGCGTCCACCGCCTGGTGCGGATATCGCCCTTTGACCAAAAAGGCCGCCGCCACACCTCGTTCGCCAACGTCGCCGTGTGGCCCAAACTCGACGAGAAGGTGCAGGTGGAGATCGACGAAAGCGACCTCAAGGTGGATACGTTCCGCTCGTCCGGGCCCGGCGGCCAGCACGTAAACGTTACGGACTCGGCGGTGCGCATGACCCACCTCCCCACCGGTATCGTCGTATGTTGCCAGGCCGAACGTTCGCAACACCTTAACCGCCTCCGGGCGCTGGAGGTATTGCGCGCGAGATTACACCAATTAAAAGAGGACGAGCGACGGGCTCGCGTCGAAGACTTCAAGGGGCCCAAACGCGATATCGCGTGGGGGAACCAAATACGCTCTTACGTCCTCTTCCCGTACCAGCTGGTCAAAGACTTGCGGACGGGATACGAGACGAGCAACGTCGACGGCGTCCTCGACGGCGGCCTTGACGAATTGATCGCCGCGGCGTTAAAATGGCGCGGAAAGAAGGGGAGCCGGGAGTAATGGTTGAAAAGTTTTTTAAAGCAGCATTAAGGTGCTCGGCTGGAACCGTTACGGCTTTATTGGTAATAAGCGCGGCGGCCGCCGGCGGCGAAGAACTCGTCGTCCCCGCGTACCCGGCGGACGTTCGAGACAAGCCGTTCGAGGTCAACGTCGTAACGTGCGGCGCTCTCGACGCCGGCAAACCCGTCGTTTGTAACGTCATATATAAAGACGGTGCATCCGCCTTCGCAGACGCCGCTTCGGCCGCGTTCGAAAAATGTACCTTCGACGCCGCCCGCGACCACGCTACTGTTTGGTTCGTCTTCCGCCTGATGCGGGATACGAAAGTGGTAGACGCCTCGCGCGACCCGAACCGCGAATTCGACGTCGCTCCGGAGTTGGTCGAATACGTCGCGCCCACCTTTCCGCCCGGCGCGCCGTCGCTGACGACGGAAGTGGCGCTGGATTTATTCGTCGGCCCCGACGGCGGCGTCTGGTACGCGGAACAAGCCGACGACGGCGCTGAAACCCTTTACGTCGAACGCGCCCTCGCCGCGGCGCGCAAGTTTAAATTCGAACCGGCGGTAGTTGACGGTGAACCTACGGCGACGTGGTACCCGTTCGTAATAGAATTCAAATAAAAAGGCTCAAGGCCGAAACCGTGCAAAGCGCAACAGCGATTAGTATGGTCCGCGCAATTATTTCCGCAACAATGCTGGCGGCTGCGGCCGCGGCGGCCCAGGGCGGCTTCGTCCCGGCGCATCCGATACACGTCGAGCCGCTGGGCGAAATCGAGGTCGAGCCGGGGGTGGTTTTCGCCGACACCGTGGTACTGAAGCTCAGCGTCGACGCCGAGGGGCAAATCACCGATGCCGAGGTATGGTCCTCCTCCGGCTACGACGTTATAGACGCTGTGGCGTTGGCGTCGGCGCGTAAATGCATCTTTATCGCGGCCACCCAGGACGGCGAGCCCGTCGAATCTTTCTATCAGATTTATTACCGGCTCTCGGCGTACAGAACGCGGACGTATTTGAGCGTCGAAGAAAAGGCCGGGACGACCGAGAAAACACCTCCCCCCGAGGAGAACGATGACGGAGGAAACTAAAAGCCTGCGCGATATCCGGTTGGACAAGCTCGCCCGCCTTCGCGAGCGAGGGGTAGACCCCTACCCCGTGGCGTCGACGCGAAGCCACGTCATACGCGACGTTACGACGGCCTTCGACGAGCTCGAGGGCAAAGAGGTGGCCGTCGTGGGCCGTGTCATCGCGCTTCGTACACACGGCAGGGCCTCCTTCGCCGACTTAACCGACGCCACCGGTAAGATACAATTATATTTCAAATCGGACCTGCTGGGCGACAAGTACGAGCTCTTCGACCTCCTGGACCTGGGCGACTTCATAGGCGCCGCCGGCAAAGTATTTAAAACCCGCACCGGCGAAGTAACCGTCGCGGTCGAGAACTTCGACGTCCTGGCCAAGAGCGTCCGGACGCCCCCCATCGTCAAGACTGAAAAGACCGACGAGGGCGAGGTCGTCCACGACGAGTTCGCCGACCCGGAGAAGCGGTATCGAAAACGCTACCTCGACGTTATGGTCAACCCGCAAGCGCGCGCCTCCGTACTCACCCACGCCGAAGTGCTCCGGGCGGCGCGGCGGTTCATGGCGGAACAGGGCTACGCCGAGATCGAGACCCCCATCCTGCAGCCGCTGTACGGCGGCGCCAACGCCCGCCCGTTCACGACGTATCACCGCGACCTCGAGATGGACCTCTACCTTCGCATCGCCGA
The DNA here is from genome assembly GCA_036480675.1 of bacterium. Lineage (GTDB taxonomy): Bacteria > RBG-13-66-14 > B26-G2 > WVWN01 > WVWN01 > WVWN01. Next base: position 3,640 of record JAZGGY010000201.1, read on the forward strand.
CGAGCTCTACCTCAAACGCCTTCTCGTCGCCGGCCTCGAGAAGGTATACGAAATCGGCAAAGACTTCCGCAACGAATCCATCGACCGGACCCACTACCCGGAGTTCACCATGCTCGAGGCGTACGAGGCCTTCGGCGACTACCGGACGATGATGGCGCTGACCCAGGGCCTTATAGTCGCCGCCGCGGAAGAGATACGCGGCACGTTGAAGCTGGCATACCAGGGCCGCGACGTAACCCTCGAGCCGCCGTGGACCGAAATATCTATGGTGGGCACCTTAAACGAAAAGTTGAAAGGGGCCGGCGTAACCGACGTACTAGGCTGCGACGAAAAGAAGCTGGAGGACGT
>JAZGGY010000202.1:0-5902 GCA_036480675.1 bacterium
CATCGCCCGACGCCTCGACGTAGGGGAGCAGGAACCGCGCCGCGTTCCATATCTTGTTCGTTAAGTTGCGGCCCAACGCGAACCGCTCCTCCGACAGCCGGAAGGACTGCGACTGCGTGCAGAGAGCGGTCAGCGTATATCGCGTCGCGTCGGCGCCGTGGCGGTCGACCAGCGACAGCGGGTCCACCCCCGTCCCCAACGACTTCGACATCCGCTTCCCCTCGGCGGTCTGGATCATGGGGTGGAAGTAGACGGTATGGAAGGGCACGCGGCCGGTGAACTTCACCCCCGAGAAGATCATCCGCGCCACCCACAGGAAGATGATATCCGCCGCCGTACAGAGGAGGTCGGTGGGATAGTAAAACTTCATATCGGCCGTTTCGTCGGGCCAACCCATGGTGGAGAAAGGCCACAGCGCCGAGCTGAACCAGGTGTCGAGAACGTCCTCGTCGCGGCGGAGCTTCGTCGAGCCGCAGCCGCACCGCGTCGGCTCCTCGCGCGCGACGATAATCTCGTCGCAGTCGTCGCAGTACCAGGCCGGGATGCGGTGCCCCCACCACAGCTGCCGCGAGACGCACCAGTCGTGGACGTTGTCCATCCAATCGTAGTAAACCTTGACCCAGCGCTCGGGCACGAACTTAACGTCGCCGCGCGCCACGGCTTCCCGCGCCGGCTTCGCGAGTTCGGCCTGCATGACGAACCACTGCAGCGAGAGGTACGGCTCGACCACCGTCTTGCAGCGGTCGCATATCGCCAACGGGACTTTGTAGGGCTTCGTGGTCTCCAGGAGCCCCTCCACCTGGAGGTCCTTGAGGACCGCCTCGCGGCACTCTTCGCGCGTAAGGCCGCGGTACTTGGCCGGCACCTCGTCCGTCATACGGCCCTCTTCGTCGATGGCCACCACCTTGGGAAGGCCGTGCCGCCGCGCCACGTCGTAGTCGTCGGCGTCGTGGGCGGGCGTGATCTTGACGGCGCCCGTTCCGAACGAGGGGTCGACCGCGCCGTCGGTCACGACCGGTATCTCGCGGCCGGCCAGCGGCAACACGACCGCGGCGCCGACCAGGTCCTTGTACCGCTCGTCCTTGGGGTTCACCGCCACCGCGGTATCGCCCAACATCGTCTCGGGCCGGGTGGTGGCGACGACGACGCCCTCGCCGCCCCCCGCGCCGGGGTAGCGTATGTACCACAGCATGCCGTCCGTCTCCTCGTGGCGCACCTCGAGGTCGGAGAGGGCGGTCCGGCAGCGCGGACACCACGTGACCATACGCAGGTCCCGGTACAACAGGCCGTCCTCCCAATACCGTACGAACGCCTCCTCCACCGCCCGCGAGAGCGCGGGGTCCATCGTGAAGCGGAGCCGGGTCCAGTCGCAGCTGCAGCCGAGCCTTTTTAGCTGGTTGACGATGGTGTCGCCGTACTGCTCCTTCCAGGCCCAGGCGCGGCGGAGAAACTCCTCCCGGCCCAGGTCGCGGCGGCCCAACCCCTCCTTGGCGAGCTCGCGCTCGATGACGGTATGGGTCGCTATGGACGCGTGGTCGGTCCCCGGCAGCCACAGCGTGTCGAACCCCGCCATCCGCCGTTGGCGTACGACGACGTCCTGAATGGTGTTGTTAAGGGCGTGGCCCATATGGAGCGAGCCCGTCACGTTGGGCGGCGGGATCACGACGACGAAGGTCCCGCGCGCCGACGCCGGCTCGGGCGGCGGCGTGAAGACGCCCGCCGCTTCCCACTCGCGGTACCATCGCTCTTCTAGTTCGGACGCTTCGTATCGGGGGACGAGTTCCTTTGGCACAACGTTCACCTCGTTCTCGAAAGCGGCGTTAACCCTTCGGCACGCCTATCGGCGTTAGCGGAGCCACGTCTGAACGTCAATAAGAAAGCCGGCTCTTGGGCCGGCCCGCGGGAGCGTAACGAACGTACGTCACCGAGGGCGAACCGACGCCCCGCTTACAACTACTACTATCGCTACTTTTAGCACTTCCGCCATCGCTCTCGACCTTCTTAGTCGAAATTATATACGAAAAATATAAAAAGTCAAGGTTGATTATTTGCTTTTGGCGCCGCCGATTTAGTTGACGTAACCCAACGCCCGCAGCGACTTCTCGAGGCGGGGCGGAACGTGCCCGCGGGAGGGAGTAAGCGCCCGCGCCCGGGCCTCGGCCTTGAGACGCCCCGTCATGTCGCGCCGCTCCGCCAGCAGCAGGCCGACGCCCCCCGGCTCGCCCACCAGGTTATCCAGTTGAAGCGGGTCCGACTCGCGGTAATAAAAATATTCGCGCCCCGTATTATCGTCCTTGAGGTAATAATAACCGCCCGCCACCAACGCGTCCAGCTCGATGCTACGCTGCGGCGGCGCGAGATCGGGAAAGTAAAAATCCTGTATCCCCTCCAAAAGGAGGTCCCTGGGCGGGACGGGCCGGTCGCCGGCCATATGCGGCTTCAAATCCAACCCCTCCCACTCCGCCGGAATGCTACCGCCCACCAGCGAGACCAGCGTCGGCGCGAGGTCCGTCAGCGTTACAGGCCCGTCGACCACCGCGGCCGGGTAACCCGGCGCCTTAAAAATTAACGGAATTTCGGCTACCTCGCGGTGCATGCCGGCGCCGTGGAGCCAGCGGCCGTGCTCCAGGAACTCCTCGCCGTGGTCCGCCAAGATTATTATAATCGGCTCGATCTCTTCGCCGAAGGCGGGTATGACGCTTTCGAGCAAGTCCTCGATTACGACGTCCATCCGCCGGATCTCCGCGTCGTACAGCGCCTTGGCCAGCGCTATCTCGTCGTCGTTGTAATCGGGTCGGAAAGTGGGGTCCCGAATGAGGTCCTGGAAGAAATATCTACCCTCGGCGATCTCGCGGGCCCGGGCCGGTTTGACGCGGTCCAGGAAGGGCTTCAATTCCGCCATATACTCCGGCCTCGGCGGATTGGGCGTGTGGGGCTCCCAATAATGCATGTAGACGAACCGGGTAGGCCCTCGCGTAAAACGCATCCAGAACTCGAGCCTTCGGTTCAAGTCCATGCCTTCGCGGGTAGGCCGCCACAACGCGCCGAAGACGCCCGGCGACACTTTGTACTTCGTCAAAATACGCGCCACGGACGTCGGCGGCCCCGCGGCCTCCAGGATGCTCCCGCCGCAGGCGTTGTCCATTACGTCGAAGCCGTCGCCCATACCGGCCAGGCGGTTTATGTTGGGGTTCGCCGATATCGCCAACGTGCGGTACCCCATCTTCCGCAAGTACTCCGTGAGCGTCAACGCGTCCTCGGGCAACCCGGTAAAACGCGCCGTGACGCCGTGGGTACCGGGCAACGTTGAGGTAAGGGCCGTCGCTATGGCGGGCTTGGTCCAAGACGAGACGGTGTACGCTTCTCTAAAGAGGACGCTCTCGCCGGCGAAAGCTTCGATTGTAGGCGCCAGCCGACGCGTCGCGCCGTACGGCTCGAGGCGATCCGCGCGGAACGCGTCCATCACCAAGAAGAATACGTCCGGCTTGTGGGGCCTGGGTTTTTGCGCCTGCCAAAGGGCGCCGAACTCGACGACCACGAACGGGAGGAGTAAGGCCAGCGCGAACAGGCGCAAGGCCGCGACGGCCGCCGACGACCTCGCCCCCGCGAGCCGGGGCGCCTTTTTTAGAAGCCGGTACATACCAGCGGCAAGGATTACCCAGACCGCCGCGGTCCCGACGAATACGCCGGCGACAATCAACCGCGCCGAAAAGCCCGGGCCGTGGAACGCCGTGTGGTCGACCGTGGCCCAGAAGCGCGCCGCACCCGCGCCGCCCAACGCGACCATAAGCGTGAAAAGCGCGGGCGACGCCAACCGGACCGTCCCCCGCCGCGACGCCCACCAAAAATACGCCGTAGCGGCCACCGCGAAGAAGGCCGTCGCCAAAAGCGCCACCCACAAAGCTTCGACGCCGAATAATATTTGAAAAAAACACCGCGGCGGCCCCCAAAACCGGCCGTCGCCCAGCGCCGCGCCCAGCGCGTACTCGCCGGCGGCGGCCAGCACGCCCGCCACGCAGCTCGCGCCGGCAACCTCGCCCATAAAACGGCCGTAATCCTTTACCTTTTCCGTCGCCACGCTACCCGGGTCCCGGACCCGCTTTCGTCAAACGTTCTCCGCTACGGATACCAATAACCCCAACATACGGGGCCCATTTCGGTTATATCCTTTATGGCGTCAACCTCGAAAACCACGCCCATCATCGCCGGGTCCACCTCGTAATCCTTGATCTCGATCTTCTTATATTTCGTACCCTTGAGGTATCCCACGAGGATGCGCACGTTGTTATTGACGAACGCCGAGTGGCCGCCGCACTTATTCCACGCCTCCTCGGTGAGGTAGTCGTAAATCTTCAATTTGCTTACCTTGAGGGCCTGGGCGCAGCCGTTCACGCGCTTGGCGACCACCGGTTCCTGCTTCTTGTCGAACTCGTTCCAGGTAGCGATGTCGTTCGGGTCCATCGTCTCCTCGAGCGTAATGTACGGGACGCTGAAGCTGGCGTCGGGCGTTATGAAGGTTATGACGGCGACGACGTGATTGTCTTCGTCGACCACGCGGACGCCGGGCCAACCGGTGGACGGGTTGGATTGCCCCGAATACTTGCGCCAGGCAAACGCCGACGGGACGGCCAGCGCCGTAATTAATAAAAGAACGAACAACGCTCTGGAAATCATCTCGTTTATCCTCCTCTGGGTCGAAATCATATCGAAATATAACATAAATCGACGACGACGCCAATCGATTTGCCGCGGCGCCCGCCGCCCGGGCCGTCGCCGGTCGTAGAACGCGAAATTTCCAGGTGCCGCAAGGTATTTAGACCTTGACTTTACCGGCCGTGCGTGGTAATTTCGCGTTCGTTTCATGTCTTCTTTTTTTATCTTCCATAGGAGGTTTCATAATATGCGTAAGGCAATAGTGGTCGCGGCCGCGATCGCCGTAGCGCTGGCGATTTTCGGTTGCGCCAAGAAGGCCGAAGAGCCGACGGCCGACACCGCGGCGCCCGCCCTGACGGTAGACGAAGCCAAAGGGCGGCTCCAGGCCATTCTGGAGGAAGTCGATAACCTGCGCGCCGGCGCGGAGGAACCCACCGTCGAGTTGGCGCAAGCCTTCACAGACAACGTCGCCAAACTCGAGGGTCTCCACGACGAGCTGACTGAGACAGAAGCTCCCGAGGCGGATGCCCTGGCGTACGCCGAAGCGGTCGCCAAGGTCGAGGCCGCGATGTTAGGCGTCAACGGCCTGACCAAACTGACCGCGGAAGCGATAGCCGAAGAACCGGTAATGACCGTGGAAGAGCTGGAAGCACTCAGCACCGACGCCAAGGCCGGATTCCTCGAGGCGTGCGAATACGCCGCGCCGGAAATAGCCGCCAAGATGACGGGCCCGCCGGCAGAGGAAACAACGGAATAACGACGAGGTTAATATAGAGGCAACTAGGAAAGGCGGCCCTCGGGCCGCCTTTCGCACGCAGCGTTGTTGTCGGTCTCCCGTTGCGAAGCCGCGACGGTTGTGTTATAAATTCTCCCGTCATGCGCGTACTCTTTATATATAAAGACGTAACGCTCACCGAACCTTTGGGGGTCCTCTACCTGGCCGCGGCGCTCCGGCGCGCGGGCCACGAGGCGGCGCTGGCCCTCGCCGACCGCCGCTCCTTCGCGCAAGACGTGCAGGGGTTCGACCCCGACGTCCTCGCCTACTCCGTCACCACCGGCTATCACCAATACTACGTCGGGTTGAACCGCGAGCTCCGCGCGGGCCTCAAAAAACCCGTTCTCAGCGTGTTCGGCGGCGCGCACGCCACCTTCTTTCCGGAATTCGTGGAGGAGGAGGGCGTGGACGTCGTGTGCCGCGGCGAGGGCGAGAAAGCCATAGTCGAGCTAGCGGACCGGCTGGCGCGCGGCG
>JAZGGY010000203.1:0-8738 GCA_036480675.1 bacterium
GCTCGAGCGCCTCGCCCACCGCCGGTAGGCCCGACTGGCAGCGCACGATGCACACCGGGTCGTCCTTGCCGACGTAGCGGCCGGCGATGAGCGCCAGCTTCTGCGTCGACGACGACGCGGCGATGTCGCCGTTGTCCTTGCGGTAGACGGCGCGGATGAGGAAGTGGTCCGGTGCGCCGACGAATACCAGCATGTCGTAGATCTCCTCCGGGCAGGAGAAGAGGATGTGCTTGCTGTTGTGGATGTCGTAGACGTCGAAGCGGAAGCCGTCGTGCATGTTGGGGTCGATGACCAGGCCCGCGGTGTTGAACGGGTCGGCGAACATCTTGTAGAGCGGCATGTTCCAGGCGCCGGGGGCGCACTTATCGGCCGCGAAGACGAGCACCGGCTCGCTCTTGCGCTCCTCGAACTCCATCTCGGCGACGCCCGGGCCCATCCCCTTGACGTTGCCCGAGAAGGCATCCGCCAACAGGTCCTGGCCCGCGCCGTAGAGGTGCAGCTTTTTCGCGACCTCGGTGCCGGCGACGAAGGTATCCCAGGCGAGCTTGTGGATTTTTTCGTTATCGGTACCCTGGGTGTGGGTCATCACGAGCTCGAGGTCGTCGCCGCAGCTGAAGACGTGGAAGTCGACGAGCAGGCCGCTCTTCTTGGCTTTGCCCAGTTCTTCTACGGCTTTGGCCTGGAGGTCGGGGTGCATCGCGGAATGTCCCACGAGGCCGCCGATGTCGGCCTTGATGACGCTCAGGGTTATTTTTCCAGCCATTTCTTAAAGAGCCTCCTTAATTAATTATATTTATAAAGGCTTGCGCAAAAGGCCCTCATTATATCATTTTTGAATACTCTGCGCAAATGAAACTTTTTATGTTGGGGATTTAATCGCCTGATATTACTGCGCTTACGCGGCGATTGTTTTTCGCCGTGGCGGGCCGGAGGGCGACGACGTTTTACAAATCTGATCGCTCTTTACGGAGGGGAGGAGATTTTGGTAGCAAGCCACCCACAACGTACGCTTCCGCGTTCTTGGTCGAATAGCGGTACGAAGGGCTTGATATCCAAGAGCGGGGTGCCGTCGAGCATGTCGACGCCGGCGACGGCCAAGACGTTGCCCCGCCGTTCCAAAAGGCGTACGGTCGTCATACCCAGGTGGTTCGGGCGGTGGGGGTGCCGAGTCGCGAAGACGCCCCGACGTACGTCGTCGAGATACGGCTTTACCGCAAGCTCTTCGCTCTCCGCTTTATGGAAATAGTACAGCAACGTTACATGGGAGAAACCTTCCAGGTCCTGCAAACCCGGCGCGTAGTCTTCGAAAACTTCTACGGTCCCGCGGCCCTCCGGTTTGAAATGCCCCTGGACCGGCGCGGCCGCCGCGTCGCCGTAAGGCGTACGGATAATGCCTATTTTCTTTAAAGTGAACGTTTCCATTTAGGCGTCGTGACCTCCAGAAACGGGTTAGGCACCGGCCTTCTCCGCCGCCGCCACGGCTTTAAGGAGCTCCCGCGGCCTGGGGTCGCCCGGCGTCGCGACCATTGCGCGTTCCAGCGCCCGGCGCGCGTCCTCGTACCGGCCGAGGGAGAATTGGGCTTGACCTAACTTTAAATTGGCATCCTCGAAATCGGGATGGAGACGGAGAGCGCTGTTGAACGCCGCCGCCGCCCCCACGTAGTAACCCATTTCGTATTGCGAGCAGCCCAGCTCGTAGTAGTAGGTTACTCTTCGCAAGTCGCGGTAGAATTTTTTCGATTCCAAGTCGGCCGGTACGTCGGGAAACCGCGTCGCATCGTACAGCGGGTGGTAGGCCGTCGACGCGTATCCGTCGTACGGCTTGCCCACCTCGAAGACGCGCACGTTGTACGTCTCGAAGACCAGCCGAAAGCGGCGCAACTTCTCGGGGTGGAATTGCATGAGCGCCGCCGCGGAGCCGGGGCCCGGCTCCCGCGCCGTGGCGTTGTAAAACGAACCGGCGCCGTGCGAGAGGACCTGGGGCGCGACGTGTACGACGTACTTTATACCCCACCGCCGACACAGGTCGTAGAACGTCTCTTCGCCCGCTATCGCGGCCTCGGCGTACGTGAGCGCTTTCCGCCGCACCTCCGGGACCTCGAACATCGGGTTGAGCGCCGTCGGCTGGCCGGCCAGGTAGAGGAACGGCGGGCTTAACGAGAAATCAGCCAACACCGGCGACGGCCGCGGTCTATCCGCAAGCCAGAAGAGCAGCTGGACGCGCTCGGAGCCGTAGTACCAGGGGAGGTCCGGCTCGTATCGGAATACCGCGTTCACCGCGCCGCGGTACCATCGCGGCTGGCTCTTGACGTTGGCGGTGTAGACGTGGAGCGCCAGCAGCAACGCCAGGCCGGCGCCGTAGGCCGCGCGCACCTTCGCTCTCCCGAGCGCCGCGACGGGGTATATGCACAGTATCGCCACCCACGGCGCGAGGAATATCGTCAACCTCACCATGAGGAGGTAAAGGACCGCGAAGACGGGAGCCGCCAACGCCACGAACGCTCCCCCCGACGGACGCCTCCGAGCGACGTTGTACCACCACAGGCCGAGGCCGAAAGCGGCGGCGAGGAGGAGCGGGCCGTACTCGAAGAAGACGATCATCGGCGCGGGCGACTTATAGGGCCCCACCCAGAAGAAGCGCGCGTCCGGCGAGAGCGCCGCCGGCCCGGGGAACCTACCGAAGTGGATTATCTTGGCCCATACCAGCTCGTATACGTGGCCGTAGCCCGGCGAGCGGCCGAAGGCCAACGACAGCGCGACGAGGGCCGCCGCGGCCGCCGCCACGAACCACCCGGCCTTATCCGGCTTTTTGAGCGCGCGCGATAACCCCCACGCCGCGACGGGCGCGGCCGCCAGCGCGACGCTTACGTTCCAAAAAGCGCCCTTCGCCCACAGCGGCTCGTTGAGTATGGCCGCCAGGGCCAGGCCCAACCAAAGGCCCGCGCCGGCCAGCGCCGCCCGCTCCCCGCGGCCCGCGACGCCGTACCCGACGACGAACAACCCCAGCACGGCGAGATAAAATTGGCTCATATGCCAACAGGAGCCGGCCCACAACGTCGCCGCCGCGGCCGCCGCCGCCACCACCCACCGCCGCTTCCCTCCGCTCGAGGTCAGCAAGTACAGCGTAGCCGCGGTGGCGACGAGGAGCCCCGGCATGGCGAAGTCCTCGCGCAGGAAATTGCCCCAGCTCCGGGAGTACCCGCCGAAGGTCGCGGCGTACAATAGCGTCGCGCCGGCCGCGGGCCAAGGCCGCCGCAACGCCGCGAGCGCGAGCGCGACGAAGGCCACGACGGCCGCGGCCGAGAGCGCGTTTACCACCCCCCGCGCGGCGAAGTACGTGTCGTCTCCGCGTAGTTTAAAAAACAACGCCGCGGTACGGTCCGGGAGCGTGAGGATCATGCGGTGGGCGGGGAAGCCCTCGGGCCACTGCGCCTGCGGGTCGATTCTCGGCGGCTCCTGGCCCAGCATCCTCATCTCGGCGTAACGGAACCGTATACAGGAGTCGATGAAGTACGAGAACTCGCGCGGCGACAGGTGGTCCATCGCGGCGTAGCGGAACGCGGCCCCCGCGACCGCCGCCAGCGCCAAAGCGCCCCAGCCGGTATAACGTCTTCCCAGAAATTCCCGCAGTTTTACCATTTTCTTCCGATGCCCCGCGAATTGTACGTCGTCGCCATCGTATCAAACCGAGCCAAACCGGTCAACGGCTTTGGAAAGCCGACCTTGACTTACGCCCTCGGCGGCGTTACTATGGCGCCACGCCTCGAGGGACGCACCATGGATAACGAAGGGATTTCCATACAGACCGAGCTCAAGATCGCCCGCTCTTACCTGGAGGAGGCGGAGGTCAAGCTCCACGCCAAAGCGGACGTGATATCCGAGCTCGCGCGCCGCATCTACCGCGACCCGGTTCCGATAAAGAAGACCTTCGCGTACGGCGAGTTCTTCGGCAAGCCGATTGTGGCCGAGCGCGAGAAGCCCCCTCTCGACATCGGCACCAAGCGCGAATACCGGGAATGGTTGGAGGGAGCGGCGCTACCCATTTATCGGGACCTCCACGCCGCGGTGGAGCGTTTGCGTAAGATCAGGCGGAAGTACCGGCGCGCGGCTTTGATTGAGGACGGCGAGCCCAAGTACGCCGCAACGGCCATGCTCGCCCGCGGCTGGCTCTTGTTGGGCGATTACTATTTCTATAAGTGCAACTGGACGAACGCCGCCAAGATGTACCGCGCCGCGTTCAAGCAGGAGCCGACTAATCAGGAGCTGCTCTACCGGCTGGGGCTAACTTTTATCAACCGCGGCGACCCGGGCCGGGCCCAGAACTTCCTCGAGCGCGCCATCGAGCTCGCCCCCGGTTCGGACGTCGCCGTCGAAGCCCACAAACAGCTCGAGCGTATGGCGACGCTGGGCGAGATGAAGAAGATCTTCCGCGGCTCGCCGGCGGTGCTCAAAACGCTTATCGGCGTTATGATCGGCGCGTTGTTGGTCTGCTTGTCGTGCGTATGTTGCGGCCTGGTCGGCGGCTGGGCCGAGATATCCAAAGACCCGGAGTTCGCCGCGGCCTGGACCATCGTACTCGTCTTCGTGGGTGGATTGGTGTTCCTGATACCCGCGGTCGCGACGGCGGTTTATTATTTCGTAAAGAGAAGGTAGCGGCGTTCCCGGCCTTCGGCGCGGCGAAAAAACCCGGCCCCGAGCCGGGTTTTTCCTACATTGGGCGCGCCCACGGCCTATGGCCTAATTCACGATGGGCTTTGTTATGTAAACTATATATGATAGTATAGTTAAATGATATGCTCTCCGCCGACCGCAAACCGCTGATAGTCCAATCGGATCGCACGCTCTTTTTGGAGGTCGACCACCCCTTGCACGAGGAGGCGCGCGACCGCCTGTTGCCCTTCGCGGAGCTGGTCAAGAGCCCCGAGCACGTACACACCTACCGCATTACGCCCATATCGCTATGGAACGCGGCCGCCGCCGGCCTCGACGTGGACGACATCGTCCGCGCGTTGAAAGACTACAGCCGCTACGAGGTCCCGCCCATAATCGAGCGGCTGGTGCGCGACCAGATAAGCCGGTACGGGAAAGTGAAACTTTTGCGCGACGGCGCCGGCTACTACCTGGACGTGAGCGAGGACGTCTTGCTGGCCCAGATAATGAACAACCGGAAGGTGGCGTCGTACCTCGACGGCGTCTTCGACGAGAGGAAAGTGCGGCTCAAGGAGTACGCGCGCGGCCACGTCAAGAGCGCGCTGATACGCTTCGGCATCCCGGTGGATGATCTGGCCGGCTACGCCGCAGGCGCGCCGCTCGGAATAGCGCTGCGCGAGACCCAGGCCGGGAGCGGCGAGCCGCTCGTCGTCCGCGACTACCAACGCGCCGCGGCGGACGCGTTCTACCGGGCCGGCTCCGCGGCCGGCGGCTCCGGGGTCGTCGTGCTGCCGTGCGGGGCGGGTAAAACCATCGTGGGCATGGTCGCCATGGCCGAGGTCGCCGCGCAGACCCTTATCCTGGTGACCAACGTCACGGCGGTGCACCAATGGAAGGAAGAGCTCCTGGACAAGACGACGCTCACCGCCGAGGACGTCGGCGAGTACACCGGCATGGCTAAGGAGCGGCGGCCGGTAACGGTGGCTACGTACCAGATTATGGTCTGGCGACCGTCGAAGAAAGGGCCGTTCCCCCATTTCAAGCTCTTCGCCGATCGCGACTGGGGGCTGATAATTTACGACGAGGTGCATCTGCTGCCGGCACCCGTCTTCCGCATCACGGCCGAGATACAGGCGCGCCGCCGCCTGGGCCTTACCGCCACCCTCGTGCGCGAGGACGGCAAGGAAGACGAGGTCTTCTCGCTCATCGGCCCCAAGAGGTACGATACCCCGTGGAAGGAGCTCGAGCGTAAGAACTGGATCGCGCGGGCGTTGTGCCGGGAGCTCCGGGTGCCGATGGCCGCGGAGGACCGGCTGCGCTACGCCGTGGCGTCCAACCATCGCCGCTTCCGCGTCGCGGCCGAAAATCCGCGCAAGGTCCCGGTGGTCGAACACCTGCTCGAGCGCCACCGCGGCCACAGCGTGCTCGTCATAGGCCACTACCTGAACCAGCTCGACATAATCGCCGAGACGGTCCGCGCGCCGCTCATCACCGGCAAAACGCCCCAGCCCGAGCGCGACGTTTTATACGAGGAGTTCCGGCAGGGCCGAATCCCGGTCCTGGTAGTATCGAAGGTCGCGAACTTCGCCCTCGATTTGCCGGACGCCAACGTCGCGATACAGGTCTCCGGCACTTTCGGCTCTCGGCAAGAGGAGGCCCAACGTTTGGGCCGGATACTAAGGCCCAAATCCGGCGAGAACGTGGCGCACTTCTATACCCTCGTCTCGCGCGACACCGTGGAGCAGGATTACGCGTTAAAGCGGGAGCTTTTTTTAACCGAGCAGGGCTATCAATATGAGATCGCCGACGCCGACCCCTTTTTCGAAACTTAAACGTACGGCCTCCCGAAGGCCCTCAGAGATGAAAATTAAAAAGGAGCGTTACGCGACGCTGGCGGCGGCTTGCCTGAGCGCGCTCGCCGTCGCCTCCTGCGGCAACATCTATTATGAGGATTGGGCGGCGAGCTATCGCCAGGAGACGATGCGGCTGGGGGAAGTCAGGCACGAAGCCGACGCCCGTTCGACGGCGATGGCGGGCGCCGGGCGGGCCGCGGTATACGGCGCCGAGGCGGCCGTGACGAACCCGGCGGCGTTGGCCTCCTTGCGGGGGCCGGCCGCGGCGGGCGGCGGCGGTTACCGGTTCCGGGCCTACACCGTGCAGCCGTACGCGAGTGACCCCGCCGCGGAATCTTTCTTCGGCTCGTTCGCAGGGTCGTACGCGGCCGGCGCCTGGCCCATAGCGGCTGAGCGTCTCGTCGTAGGCGGCGCGCTCTGGACGCCGAACGATTATACGTACGAAATGGGGGGAGGAGAGGAGGCGGACCACGAGATCAAAAGCCGGGGCGCGCTGCGGGCCATAGGGCCGGCGTTGGGCTTGCGGGCGTTGGGGGTCTCCTGGGGCGTGGCCGGCGACTTCCTCTTTGGCGGCCAAAAGATCACTTCCGACCAGGCGGGGGTCGAAAACGTAGACATCCACGGCCGCGGCTACGACGTGCGCGCGTCGGCGGCGAAGAGTTTCGACCTCGCTTCCGGGTGGCGGCTCTCGGCCGCGGCGTTGGGTAAAAAGGGCGCGAACGTGCGCTTCGCGGACGGCGAAGGCTACGACGTGCGTTTTCCCCCCTCGGCGGGGGTCGCGTTTTCCCTCAAGGCCCAAAGCATCAACGTACATGTCGATTACATCTACACTTTCTACGAGTCGATGGAGTCGACCGACGACCTCGTGGCGCGCGCCATCGCGGCCGCGGCGCGCGACGTGGGGTGGGCGTCGGTGGGCGGCGAATACGTGACGGACGGCGGCGCCGTCGTGCGGGCCGGCTTCGGCTACAAGCCGTGGTACGTACGCGACGCCCTACTGCACGGCGTCGACTCGTACCATTACGCCATGGGCGGCGGGTGGCCGGTAATGGACCGGCACGGTAGGCTCGACGCCGCGTTGGCGTACGGCCGCCGGGGCGCGCTCGACCCCAACGGCTACTTCGTCGACTTTATGGAATTCCAGGCCGGCCTGAATTATTTTTGGTAGCGACCCGGGCCCCCCTTATTCGGCGGGCCTCAAGCGAACGGCGACGTGAAAGAGAGAGACATAACGAAGTGCACACGCCACCCGGCGCGGCCGGCGGTGGCGAGGTGCGTCGTCTGCGGCGAGCCGGTATGCGAGGAATGTGCCCGGCCGGCCGACGGTAAGTATTATTGCGGCCGCGACGTTCCGCCGCCTGAGGAGAAGCCCGCAACCCCTAAACTACGTACCGGCCGCCTCCGGCCCGGCCTTCTGCTCGCGCTCGCGGTCGCGGTGGGCGTCGCGTGGGGCGCGCTGGCGCTGCTCAGGCCGGCGATGGAGTGGGGCGCCGAGTTCTATCAGGGCGAGCTGACGCGCACGCGGTTGGAAGACGTGGCCGGCGCCGCGGACTATTACAAGCGGGATATGGACCGTTACCCCACGACTGAGGAGGGCCTTATAGCGTTGGTAAAGGAGCCGCCCGGCGACGATTGGCTCGGGCCGTACTTGCCGGAGTCGTACGTGGTGGACGGCGCCGTCGCCGACGCCGCCGGGAAGCCGCTGGCTTACAAGTCGTCGGCGAGCGAGCACGTCGTCACGGCCGCCGGCGAAGACGGCGAGCTGGGCACCGCGGACGACGTAAAACTACGTTTCGAAGGGCGCGCCGAACGCGAACGCCGGCCCGCCTTCCCGAGCCTGTGGGGATTTTTAAAACACGGCGGCCGACGCGGGCCGCTTTAACCCGCGACCGGTTACGGCGCACCTTGGGGCGGCCGGCCAGTGCCGGCGCCTTTTTTATTACGGCGGCGCGCTTCTTGTTCCAAAGCCGCGGCCTCGAGCGCCCTGGCCACTTCCCGAACGCCGACGCCGGCTCGAGCCGCCAGCCCGGCCGCGCTATCGTACTCCGCGTGAGCTAATACTTCGCCGCCCGCGCCCGCGGCCAACTTCACTTTGCCGGTGCCGTATTCGCTCTCTACCGTTACGACTCGCCTCTCTAGAATCTTGCGGCCCGCTTCGTAAAAACGGACGCCGAGGGTGGAGGTATAGCGGAGGACGAGGTCGCACAGGCGGCCGCGGTCCTCGGGCAGGCCTAT
>JAZGGY010000204.1:0-2250 GCA_036480675.1 bacterium
TCCCTTTTGCCCGGGCCGTAGAGGGCGGCGAGTTCTTTAAATGTCCGGAGGAGTTTGCGGCGGTTTATCCCGGTTGCCATAACTCAGTTTTCGCTCCAGGCGGCCAGCGCCGCGGGGCCGCTAAACCCCGAAATTTTATTTACTAGTTTTCCGTCGCGGTCGTATATTTTTACGTTGCCGGCGCCCATTTCGGCGACGTATATACGGCCGGTTTTCTCGTCGACGAAGACGTCTTCGGGGTGGGCGAGGCTGGACACGACGAAAGTCGCAACAGCGGCGTAATTTTCGTGCGTACCGGTTACGCCGCGCGGCAAAGCCACAAGTAAGCCTTTGCCCGTATCCACGACGTATACCGCCTTCGCCGTCTCGTCCACGGCCAGGGCGACCGGCGCGTCGAAACCCTCTACCGACGCGAGCTCGGCGGCGTTAACGGAGAGCCGAACGACGCGTCCTTCCACGCGGCTGCTCGCCCAACCTTTGCCGTCCGCGTCCGCCGCGACCGCCCACGGGTTTTCCATACCCGTGAAGCGCCCTACCTCCACCGCCCTGACCGCGATGTTACCGGTCGCCGGCGCCGCCACTTTTACGACGGCGTCGCTTCCTTCGTCCGCTATCCACACGTCGCCGGCGACGGGGCCGGCCGAAATGCCCCGCGGGTACTTAAAGCCAGAGACCTTAGCCAGCACGTTGCCGTCGGCGTCGAGGCGCAATACGCGGTTATTGCCGCGGTCCGAGATCCAACATTCGGCGGACGATTGAGATACCGAGAGGTCCGCGGCGTTGCGAACGAGGGCTCCCGCTCCCGGGTCGGGAGAAGCGTAGAGCGGATTGCCGCCGGCGTCGAACTTCCGGATCCGGTTGGTGTAGAAGTCGCAAATCCACGTCGCGCCGTCTTTCGCGTATATGTCTATGGCGTTGGGCTTGCTGAAGATGCCCGGGCCGCCGACGAATTTGAGGAGGTTTCCCGTCTCGTCGTATATGACTACTTCTTTATCCGGTTGGTCGGCGGTCCAAATCCTCGTACCGGCGATTGGGCCGCCGTTGCCTTCCGTGTCCGGGCCGCAGCCGGCCAACACGCCGGCTACGGTCAAGAGGGCGGCGTAAAGTACCCATTTTTTCGACAGCATTTTTTATCCTTCCATGCGTGTAGGTTAACCGCGGCTTTTTAACGGTGAGACTTTAATTACGATCCTGGCTAACGATAATATATGTCGCCGCTTTTCACAATACGGCTTTCGCCGCGCCCGGCTTCGCGGGCTTTTTAATCGAAAAGAAGACGAAAGCAGCGGCTACCTCCAACACGGCGAGGGAAGCGACGGCGAGGCGGTACTTCCCGACGGGCCACGCCGTGGCGACGTATACGATGACGCCCCATATTAGCGGCCCGATTATGGCGGCGACGCGGCTGGAGAGCGAGTACAAACCGAAAAATTCTCCTTGTTCGTGCTCGCCGACCAGGCTGGCTAAAAAAGGCCTGGCCGCGGTCCAGGTGAAACCCAGGCCCACGCCTACCAACGCGCCGCCGACCCAAAATAGAATAGGGCGATTTGCGACAGCGATAAAGATAAAAGTCGCCGCCCAACCCACGGCGGTAGCGATGGTCGTCTTGCGGGGGCCCCATCGGTCCGTTACGAATCCCGCGACCGCTGCCCCCGCCACCGCGAACGTCGTCGCGACGATGAAAAACGGGATCTTGGCGGCGTCGGACATGCCGAAGACGACGTTGGCGTACACCGCCATGAAGATTATCGCCGTAGCCACCGGGTCCTGTAGGAGTACGTTTCCGATCAAGAACCTAAATACGTCGGGCCGTTCGCGCGCCCGTTTGAGCGTATTTACAGCTTTACGCAAACCCCACCACGCGGACCGGCGTTCCGCCCCCGCCGCGGCTTCTTTTACCAAAAGGAAGGTCGGTATCGAAAAAATCAGGAATATAAGAGCGGTCGGTACAAAAGCCGACGTCCGGCCCTCCGCGAAACCCGGTATCCACCCTTTGACGAACGGCCACACGAGTAGAAGGCCGGCGATGGCGCCGACGTACCCCAACGCCGTCCCGAGCCCCGAGACGCGGCCGATTTGCCCGCGTGGCGCCGCGCCGCGAAGGAGCGCGTTGTAGAACGTCTGGCCGCCAACGTAAAAGTAGTTAGCCAGCGTGAACGCGGCGAGTGCCAATACCCCTTTCCAGTAGATAGGGCGGATGAACGTTGCGACGTTGCCTAGGGTTATCGTGAAGGCGACGCAGGCGCCGGT
>JAZGGY010000205.1:0-7170 GCA_036480675.1 bacterium
GTTGCCCGCGTTGCTACTACGAGCGGCTCTCGCGGGCCGCGGCGCGGGCGGCGGCGAACGGCTGCGACGCCTTCACGACGACGTTGTTGATATCACGTCACCAAGACCGTGAGGCCCTGTTGGAGGCGGGAGCACGGGCGGGCGCGGAAACCGGCGTCGCGTTTATGGGGAGCGACTTCAGGCCTTTGGACGGCGAGAGCCACCGCCTCGCCCGCGAAATGGGCCTTTACCTCCAGGGTTATTGCGGCTGCATATATAGCGAAGAGGAACGTTACCGAAAGCGGAAGGACGTTGACTCGAGCGAAGTTCGATCTGGCGGTTAAGGTCCCGCTGGTGTGGAAGCATCTGAGGATGCCGGCACAGGAGGCGGCGGCCGAACTCCGCCGCGAATTTGACGACGTTTACCGGCGAGCCCGGGCCGTGCTCGAGCCGAGGTATTCGTACGCTCGCGCGGCCATCGTCGCGGCCCGCGGCCGGACGTTGGAATTGGAGGGCGTCGTCTTCGAAAGCGCGGACCTCGTAGAGATGGCGGCCGGCGCTTCCGCCGTCGTGGCTATGGCGGCGACGGTGGGCGACGGCATCGACGGGTTGGCGAGCGAATACGACGGCCGGGGCGAAACGTTCGCGATGACGGTGGCCGACGCCGTCGGCTCGGTGGCGGCGGAGGAGCTTATGTCGTGGCTGCACGTCTTCGTCGGTGCCGAAGCCGAGCGCGTAGGCGAGCTGGTAACGCGGCGCGTTAGTCCCGGCTACGGTGACTTTGAGCTCGCGGCCCAAGAGCGTCTGCTCCGGCTGGCAGGCGGCTTCGAGTTGGGAATCAGCTTGACCGAGAATTATATGATGGTTCCGCGCAAGAGCGTGACCGCGGTCGCGGCGGTTAAGGCGAGATGAAACTTAGGCGCGAACAATTCAAGACTTTGGCCCGGGAGCGCGTTTTACTTCTAGACGGCGCGATGGGCACGCTGCTTCAGCGCGAAGGGTTGCCGGCCGGCGAGCCGCCGGACGGGTTCAATATACACCGCCCGGACGCGGTGCGCGCGTCGTACGCGGCCTACGTAGCGGCCGGCGCCGATATAATTTTAACCAATACCTTTGGCGCGACGAAGCGGCGGCTCGCGCCGTACCGCCTCGCTTCCCGCGCCGACGAGATAAACCGCGCCGGGGTCGCGCTGGCGCGGGAGGCCGCGGCCGATAAAACCTGGGTGGCCGGCGACGTGGGCCCGTTGGGCGAGTATCCCGAGCCGTTGGGCGCACTATCTTTCGACGAGGCGTACCGCGAATTCTACCGCCAGGCGCGGGTGCTGGCCGACGCCGGCGTGGATCTCGTGGTCGTCGAAACGATGTCGGACCTGCGCGAGGCCAAGGCTGCGGTGGTAGCGGCGCGCGCGGCTTTCGACGGCCCCGTCGTCGCCTTTATGACGTTCGACGACGACGGCCGCGCCGTTACCGGGACGCCGCCCGAGGTGGCCGCCGTAACGCTTGTCGCCGCGGGCGCGGATGCGGTAGGGGCCAACTGTTCGGTGGGGGCGCGGGAGCTCGTGCCGGTTATCCGGGCGATGGCGGCCGTGGTGGACGTTCCGGTGTGTGCCAAGCCGAACGCCGGCTTACCCAGACTCGTGGCGGGCAAGACGGCGTTCCGGCAGACGCCGACCCAATTCGCGTCGTGGGTGCCAAAGCTCGTGGCTGCCGGCGCCGCGGTGGTGGGTGGTTGCTGCGGCACGACCCCCGAGCACGTACGCCTGGCGGTGAAAGAGGCCAGGGGTTTGAAGCCGCCGAGACGACGCCGGGGAGGGCGTAGGTCCACGCTTGCCAGCCGCACGCGGTTGGTTGTCGTGGGCGTGGGCGCGCCCGTCGTCGTGGGCGAACGCATTAACCCGACGGGCCGGCGCGAGCTCGCGCGGGGGCTCGCGAAAGGCTCTTTCGATTTGGTAGCGCGCGAGGCCGAGGCGCAGGCGGCCGCGGGCGCGGCCGTCGTCGACGTGAACGTAGGCGACGGGGACGGCGCCGCGGGCACGATGGCGGCCGCGGTACGCGCGGTTCAGGACGCCGCGGACGTGCCGGTATCGGTCGACTCGGCCAGGCCGGAGGTCTTGGAGGCGGGCCTTAAAGCGGCGGTGGGGAAGCCGTTGTTGAACTCCTGTCCGGCGTCGGCGCGGGCGATGGCTAAGCTCCTGCCGTTGGCGCGTCGCTGGGGGGCGGCGGTAGTAGGCTTGGCGATGGGCGCCCGCGGCATCCCGGCGACCGCGGCCGAACGGTTCAAATTGGCCGAAAAGTTCGTAGGCCGGGCGCTGGACGAGGGCATCGCGCTCGACGACATATACGTCGACCCGTTGATGCTGGCCGCGGCCCAGGGCCGTGCGGCCCAAGTCTTCGAGATCCTGCGCGAGATAAAGAAGACCCTCGGCGTACGGACGATTATGGGCGTGAGCAACGTGTCCCACGGCCTTCCGAGGCGAGACTTATTGAACGCCGCGGCGTTTCTGTACGCCGCGGGCGCGGGCCTCGACCTCGCCATCGTCAATCCCCTCGACGAGCGGATACGGGAAGCGATGGGTGCGGCGTCGGCTTTGGCGGGCGGCGAGCGCGAAGTGGCTGCGTACGTCGAAGCGTTTTCGGAAAAACCTTCACGGAAAAAGGCAAGGAAGAGGAAAGTGCCGACGCCGGGCGACGAGCTGTACGAGGCGGTCGTCGACGGCTGGCGCGAGCGGGCGGCGGCCGCGGCCGCTCGAGCCGTTAAAAATTCCCCCAAGCCGTTTGCCTTAAATAATAAATTTATCGTGCCGGCGTTGGAGGAAGTGGGCCGCCTTTTCGAGAGGAAAGAGTATTATCTTCCGCAGGTAATAAGGGCGGCTGAAGCGGCGCAAGCGGCGTTTAGCGTTATTGAGAAAGCAACCGATAAAAAGTCGCGCCGCTCGGCGGGCCGCGTCGTTTTTGCAACCGTGGCGGGCGACGTCCACGACATCGGAAAGAACGTCGTCGCCGCGGTGCTGCGCAGTCACGGCTTCGACGTTTACGATTTGGGGAAGAACGTTTCCACGCCGCGCGTGGTCGAGAGCGCCAGGGCGCGGCGGGCGGACGTCGTGGCGTTGTCGGCGCTGATGACGACGACGATGCCCGAGATGGGCAAAGTCGCGGAGGCGTTGCGGGAGCGCGGCGTCAAGGCGCGTTTGCTGGTAGGCGGCGCCGTCGTTACGGAAAAGTACGCCAGGAAGATAGGTGCCGCGTACGCGCGCGACGCCGTCGCGGCGGCGCGCGTCGCCAAGCGTCTGGTTCGACGATAAGGGAAGGGATTGCCGATGAAGATACTGATTACGGGCGTTACCGGCTTCGCGGGCAGCCACCTGGCCGATTTCGCGCTGGCCCAGGAGGGCGTCGACGTCTACGGTACGGCGCGCTGGCGCAGCCCCGGCCAAAATATCGAACATATCGCGGATAAGATAAAGGTCATAGACGCGGACTTGAGGGACGCGTCGTCCATCGAGTCCCTGGTGGCGGACATTAAGCCGGCGCTGATATTCCATTTGGCGGCTCAGTCGTACGTGGTCTCGAGCTGGAAGCTGCCGTCGGAGACGATAACTACCAACATCGTGGGGACCGTCAACATATTCGAGGCGGTCCGCCGGGCGAAGTATTCCCCGCGCATCCTGGTAGCCTGCTCCTCCGAGGAATACGGTTACGTCGAGCCCGACGAGGTCCCCATCACGGAGGAGAACCCGCTGCGGCCGTTGAGCCCGTACGGCGTGAGTAAAGTGGGCCAGGACCTGTTGTCGTACCAGTACTTTAAGTCGTACGACCTGGACGTGGTCCGCACCAGGGCTTTTAACCACACCGGCCCGCGGCGCGGCAGGGTCTTCGTATGCTCCAACTTCGCCATCCAAATCGTCGAGGCGCAGAAGGGGCTCCGGCCGCACGTCAGCGTGGGCAACCTCGACGCCGTGCGCGACTTCACCGACGTGCGCGATACGGTGCGCGCGTACTGGCTCGCGCTCGAGGCCGCGGAAGCGGGCGACGTCTACAATATATGCAGCGGTACGGGGTTCAGCATCCGGGAAATTTTAGAGAAGTTGATCGCGATAAGCGGAGGCGACGTCAAAGTCGAGGTCGAGCCGGATCGACTCCGGCCCTCCGACGTGCCGCTGCTCGTGGGCGACAACGCTAAGTTCGTAAAACAAACCGGGTGGCGTCCCCAAATACCGTTCGACCAAACCCTTTCGGACGTATTGGCTTACTGGAGAGAGAGGATATGAGGATAGCCGTCGTAGGAACGGGATACGTGGGCCTGGTTACAGGCGCGTGCTTCGCCGATTTGGGGAACGCCGTTATATGTGCCGACATAGACAGCCGTAAGATAGAGATGCTCACGCGCGGCGAGACGCCCATATTCGAGCCGGGCCTGGTGGAGAAGGTCCGCATTAACTCGCGCGTCGGGCGGCTGTCGTTTACCGACGACGTGGCCGACGCGGTCAAGAAGTCGGAGATTATTTTCGTAGCCGTAGGGACGCCGCCGGGGCCCAACGGCGAGGCGGACCTGAGCCAGGTGCGGGCCGTGGCCGAGACGGTCGGCGAGGCCATGGACGGGTACCGCTCGGTGGTCAATAAATCGACGGTCCCCGTGGGCACCGGCGACATCGTGAGCCAGATCATCGCGGAGAAGTCGGGGGGCGCTTATCGCTACGACGTCGTTTCCAACCCCGAGTTCTTGCGGGAGGGGTCGGCCATCCACGACTTCATGCAGCCCGACCGCATCGTCATCGGGTGTTCGAACGCCGCCGCAGGGGAGATGGTGGCCGAGCTTTACGCGCCGCTCAACGCCCCTATTATCATTACCGACCTGCTATCGGCGGAAATGATTAAATATACCTCCAACGCCTTTCTGTCCCTTAAGATCTCGTTTATAAACGAGATTGCGAACATCTGCGAGCGGGTGGGCGCGGACGTGCGCGAGGTGGTCGAGGGCGTCACCAAAGACAGCCGCATCAACCCGGCGTTTTTCGGCGCCGGCGTCGGCTACGGCGGTTCTTGCTTCCCCAAGGATACCCTCGCGCTGGTAGACATCGCGGCCAAGGCCGGTTACGATTTCAAAGTAATCAAGGCCGTTATAGATGTCAACGACGCCCAGCGCGACCTCTTCGTGGAGAAAATCGCCGCGCGCTTGGGTAAACTAAAGGGTAAAAAGGTCGCGGTGTGGGGGTTGTCGTTTAAACCTAACACCGACGATATTCGCGATTCGCCGGCGTTGGACATTATTCGAAAGTTGCTCGACGGCGGCGCCGCCGTAACGGCTTACGACCCGGTCGCGATGGGTGCTGCCAAGGAAGCGCTCTCCGGCGTTGATTACGCCGACGACCCCTACGCCGCCGCGGAAGGTGCCGATGCGCTGGCCGTGGTTACGGATTGGAACGAGTTCAAGGAACCGGACTTCAAAGGCCTGGCCAGGGCGATGCGGCGGCCGTTGATCTTCGACGGCCGGAACATATACGACCCGGCCAAGGTCGAGGCCGCGGGGCTGGAGTACGTCGGCGTGGGCCGGCGGCCCGGCGCCGCGGCGCCGGAAGCGGATATAAAACCTTAACGTGAAAGGTCTGACGATGGCGCGTTACGTTATAACCGGCGGCGCGGGGTTCATAGGCTCCCACCTCGCCGAACGCTTGCTGCAAGAGGGGAACGACGTCGTCGTTCTCGACAACCTCGTCACGGGCGATCCCGATAACGTAGAAGCCCTGAGACGGTACGAGGGCTTCGAGTTCCGGGACGTCGACGTCGCCCGGCCGTACGAGATGGACGGCGCGGCCGATTACGTTTTACACGTCGCGAGCCCGGCCAGCCCCGACGACTTCGGGCGGCTGCCGTTCGAGATAATGGCCGTTAACTCGGAGGGGACGCGCCTCGCCGCGGAGTTGGCGCTCGAGCGCGGGGCGCGGTTTCTGTTCGCGTCGACGAGCGAGGTCTACGGCGACCCGGAAGTCCACCCCCAGAGCGAAGATTATTGGGGCCACGTTAACGCCTTCGGCCCCCGCGCCGTATACGACGAGTCGAAGCGTTTCGGCGAGGCCATGGTCGCGGCCTTTAAACGCCACCGCGACCTGGGCGTGAGGGTAGTGCGGATCTTCAACACCTACGGCCCCCGCATGCGTCCCTCCGACGGCCGCCTGGTACCCAATTTGATATCGCAGGCGCTGGCCGGGAGGCCGCTGACGATTTACGGCGACGGCTCGCAGACGCGTTCGTTCTGCTACGTGAGCGATATGGTGAACGGGATTCTGGCGCTCCTCTATTCCGACGTAGCGGAACCGGTCAACGTCGGCATGCCGGAGGAGATGACCATTCTCGAGATGGCGGAGATGATACGGGACGCCGTCGACGGCAATTTGGAAATCGTGTATCGGCCGCTTCCCGTCGACGACCCCCGCCGCCGCCGGCCCGACATCACCCGCGCTACCGAGCTGTTGGGTTGGCGGCCCCAAGTGCCCGTCTCGGAGGGTTTGCCCAGGACCATCGAGTGGTTTCGCGAAAAATTGCGTAAAGCTTAATCGGGAGAATTTTCGGGGAGACCTTTTTTGCTGACGTCGAGATATGTTTGGAGGATTAGCGCCGCCGCGGCCGCGTCGGCCGTTTTTTTTATCTTTTTGGGGGAAGCGCCGGCGGCGCGCAGTTTTTCTTCCGCGCCTTTGGTGGTGAACCGTTCGTCTACCAACTTCACCGGGACCGAGACTCGGCGTTGTATGTCGCGGGCGAATTCCTGGACCCGCTCTGCCGCGGGTCCCTCTTGGCCGGTGAGCGTCAGCGGGTAGCCGACGACGATCTCCTCGGCGCCGTTTATCGAGGCGGCGGTGACGATGTTCGCCGCG
Source organism: bacterium (assembly GCA_036480675.1). Classification (GTDB taxonomy): domain Bacteria; phylum RBG-13-66-14; class B26-G2; order WVWN01; family WVWN01; genus WVWN01. The sequence goes on from JAZGGY010000205.1 coordinate 6,849, forward strand.
GCTTTATCGTCGTTTTTTATAACCTTATAAGGCGAAGCGATGGTCCCGGTTTCGTCGGATATGGCCAGGCCGATGCGCGCCTCGCCCCAGTCTACGCCTAAAGCTCTCATTGAAGAGTATTATACATAAAAAGAGCAGCCGGTTCAACGTCGCGCTGCGGCCATTTCGCTTGATTGTGGCATCGTCTTACTTTATAATATGCGGACGCCGGGCCGAGGAGTATCGGCTATCGGTATTGACGGCGGCTTACTATTCCGGCGTCGCAACGTTGTCTTCCCCGGATAGTAATCTTCGTTCTCGTCTAAGGAGGTTCGACACTTGA
>JAZGGY010000206.1:0-2222 GCA_036480675.1 bacterium
AAAAGCCACCCGCCGAAGCTAAAGCCGAACCCGCTAAAAAGCCACCCGCCGAAGCTAAAGCTAAACCGGCACGGCGAAAAACGGCGAAGAAGAAAGAAAGCGCGCCGGCTGCAAAAAGTAAAACGAAACCCTCGGATTAAAACCGGCAGCGAAATCTATTTAAAAGGACGGCCACAAGGCCGTCCTTCGTCATATTACGGCTCTTTATCGTTAATAATTAAGCTCGTCCAACTCGCCGCGCGCGCGGCGCATGTTCAATTTCGCGAGCGCGTAGCCGCGTAACGACTGGTAATAACCGAGGCGGGCTTGCGTGAGCGCGGCTTGCGCGTCCAACACCTCGAGGTTGGACATCAAACCCGCGTCGTAGCGCGCTTGCGCTATTTCCAAGCCCCGTTCCGCCAACGTTACGTTGTCCTTTTGCGAACGCACCGTCGCCCCCGCCGTCTTCAACGCGTCGCAGGCGCCCCTCACCTCTACGTCGATGCTCTCAGATAAACGAGCTTTGCTAAGTTCCGCTTTGTAAAGGTCGGCCCGCGCTTGCCGCACGCGACTCCGCGTCGCAAAGCCGTCGAAAATCGGCCAGGATACCGATAAGTTCAACGTCGTTTGGTCGTACCAATCGTCGCGGAAATTAAAATTGGCCAGCTCGTTGGCATACTCGGAAAAGGCGGCCATGAAATATACCGACGGGTTATCGCCGGCCCGGGCTATTTCAACGTTGGCCTCGGCCAATCGCCTCGTCAACTCGAGCCGCGCCAACTCGGGCCGTCTTTCCTCGGCGACCGCCAACGATTCCTCCAGATCGTATATCTCGATTTCGTACGATAGTCTATCCGTTAAAGCGAGCTCGGCATCGGGCGGGAGGTTCAATAACATCAATACATACCGCGTGGCCGCCAGCCGCTGGTCTTGCGCCAGCCGTTGTGCCGTTTCCAGGTTCGTGAGTTCGACTCGCGCCCGCAAGACGTCGTATTCGGAAACAAGGCCGGCGTCATATCGGTCTTCCGTAGCCTGGACGTGGCTGAGGGCGACCGCTACGCCGGTATCCGCGACGCCCACCGCCTCGTCGGCAAGGACGGTGTCGTAATACGCCCTGGCTATGTTGTATATCGTATCCGAATACTTCTGGCGGAGTTGCTCGTCGGCCAGCGCGGAATAAGATTTCGAAACGCCGTACGCGGTCCAAGCTCGGCCGCCCTGGTATAAAGGTTGAGTGGCCGAAATACCCACGTTCATATTCTCGTTGTACCCCGCGGCGAACTCGATATCCTCGGGCGGGAAGCCCTCGCCGAACGTGTTCTCTTCGAGAAGCAACGCCGGCAGGCCGAAGATCTTCGAAGCGGAGGCTTCGATCGTCACCTGCGGGAATAGGGCCGACTTAGCCTCGGTTATTTGCGCCGTCGCCCTGGCGACGTCTTCTTGGGCGCCGAGGTAGTCCTCGTCTACTTCGAGCGCCCGCTCCACCGCGTCGGCGAGCGAAAGCTTCAACGGCGCCTCCTCGGCGAAGGCAACCGAACCAACGCAGGCAGCGCAAAAGGTTAGTAATTTTAAAACTCTCATTACTCCTCCGGAGAGTCCGGGCGGTGCCACCGTACGCCGTCCAGATAAATATCGCACAACATATCAGCTCCGTCGGTAAGCCTTTCGGCACTTCCGTATCGAAGCATATATACGGAATAATAATGAACCACACCTAAAAGCAGGAACCCGAGGAACCTCGCGTCGTATTCCTTGAATAAGCCGTCGCGGATACCGGCCGCGAACTTCGCCCCCAAGAGGTCGCCGAACTCCCCGAGACGCTTCATCACTACGCCGTGCAATCTCTCAACCTCTTCGGGCTTGCCGGTTTCGCGATACGCCATCGCCGCACGATAGAAATCGGCGCGCGATTCGAAAAATTCCAGGAAAACGCGGATAACCGCTCGAGCCGTGGCGGTAGCGTCCGCTTCCTCCGCCAACGCCTCCTTCGTCCGCGTCAGAACGTCGTCGAATTCGTACTCGACGAGCTCGGCGAAGAGCTCCGCCTTGGAGTCGAAATAACTGTATAACGTACCCTTGGCGAATTCCGCCTCGCGGGCCACCTCGTCGAGCGTGGCGCCCTCGTAGCCGTGCGCGCCGAAGACCTTCCGGGCCGCCGCCAATATCTCCCGGCGCCGCGCCAACTTCTCGCGCTCGCGTCGGCTTAATCCTTTATTATCATCTTCCATCGCCATAAAATAGAC
>JAZGGY010000207.1:0-8235 GCA_036480675.1 bacterium
CTCCGGCAGGCAAAGGCGGATGGGGTTCTCGCGGCCTTTATTACGTATGCGCGTAAAAAAATCCGCGGGGCAACCTCCCGGGTTTCGGGTTGTCGGCTGGAATTTTTTTGGGCGAGTTAGCGCCGGCCCTCGTCGGCGTCGCGACTAAAGGACTTTGGCGCCGGCGGGCAGGTCGCCGTCCAGCGCCAGGACTTTGACGACGTCGTGGTGCTCGGCCGCGAGGAGCATACCGCGGGACTCCGCGCCGCGGATCGTCGCCGGTTGCATGTTCTTTACGACGATAATCTTCTTGCCCACCAGGTCCTCGGGTTCGTACCAGGGCGCGATGCCGGCGACGACGGGGCGCTCCTCGCCGCCTACGTCCACCGTCATCTTGAACAGCTTGTCGGCGCCCTCGACCCGCTCGCAGGTTTTGACCTCGGCCACGACCATGCCCAGCTTCTTAACGTCGTCCATATTTACGTGTTCTTCGCTCATATCTTCCTCCGTCGGTACGGTTTCTTTCTTTTCTTCGGGAACCGCGGCCTCCGGCTCGAGGCCGGCGCTTTTTTCAAGAGCTCGCAATTGGGCGGCGACTTTACCTTCGTCGATTTTTTCTATTAAAATTTTAACGTCGCCCAGCGGCGCCCCTTCGGCGACGGCGGCGGCCTTGGCCTCTTCCCAGCTCAGCGCCCGCTCCATGCCGAGCATGCGGCGTATCTCGGCCGCGGCCACGGGCGTGAAGGGGTCGAACGCCGTCGAGAGCGCCGCGGCCACCCGGCAGCTGACGTTCAATATCGTCTCCGCGCGGCCTCGGTCGCGCTCGCGCCACGCCCACGGCTCCTCGTCGTTGTAATATTTATTGGCGGCCCGCGCGATCTCGAGCGCCGCGGCCAGCGCGGCCCGCATCTCGAAGTTCTCGACGTGCGCCGCTTCGGCGTCGAGCTGGCGACCCGCGAGCTTGAGCAGTTCTTCGTCCGCCGCCTGCAGCGCGCCCGCGCGCGGGACCTCGTTGCCGAGGTAATTCTTGACGAAAGCGAGCGCCCGGTTGACGAAGTTGCCGAAGATGTCGGCCAGTTCAGAGTTCACCCTCGTCGCCATCTCGGCGAACGAGAAGTCGGCGTCGCGCGTCTCGGGGGCGTTGGCGGTGAGGTAATAGCGGAGAGCGTCCACCTGGAAGTCGGCCAGCGCGTCGTCGACCCACACCGCCCAGTTGCGGCTGGTAGATATCTTCCGGCCCTCGAGGTTGAGGAACTCGTTGGCCGGGACCTGAAACGGCAGCGTGAAGCCGTCCGGCTGGCCCATGAGCATCGCGGGCCACACGAGGGCGTGGAAGACGATGTTGTCTTTACCTATGAAGTGAACCAGTTTGGTATCGGCGTCGAGCCAGTAATCCTTCCAACGGTCCGGCCGGCCGAGCTTTCGGGCCCATTCGATGGTGGACGTTATGTAGCCGATGGGGGCGTCGAACCAAACGTAGAGGACCTTGCCCCGCGCCTCCGGGAGCGGCACCGGTACCCCCCAGTTGATGTCGCGGGTGATGGCGCGGTCGGCCAGGCCCTCGTCGAGCCAGCTCAGGCAGAACTTCCGCACGTTGTCGCGCCAGTGGGTATTGCCGGCCAGCCACTCGCGGAGGCGGTCGGCGAACTTCGGCAGCTCGAGGTACCAGTGGGTCGTCTTCCGCACCACCGGCACGCCGTCGCACACCTTGCACCGCGGCTCGCCCAACTCCATCGCGGCTAGCCATCGGCCGCAATTCTCGCACTGGTCGCCCCGGGCGCCGCCGGTACCGCAGTGGGGGCAAGTCCCCTCCACGTAGCGGTCGGGCAGGAAGCGGTTGCAGTTCTCGCAGAAGAGCTGCTCCGTCTCGAGCGGCTTGACGCATCCGCCCTCGTACAGGTTGGTGAAGAACCGCTGCGACAGCGGGTAATGGATCTCGCGGAGCGTGGTGCGGGAGTAGTTGTCGAAGGTGAAGTGGAGGGCGTCGAAGGTTTTGGCAAGGCCGGCGTGGTAGCGGTCGACGAGCTGCTGGGGCGTCACGCCTTCCTTTTCGGCGCGCACCGTTATGGGTACGCCGTGCTCGTCGGAGCCGCAGATATAGATTACGTCTTTGCCGGCCAGCCGCAGGTAACGGACGTACGAGTCCGCCGGCATGTACGCGCCGGCGAGTTGGCCGACGTGCAGCGGGCCGTTGGCGTACGGTAACGCGCTGGTTACAAGATACCTTTCGGGCATAGTTAACTCCGCAGGGTGGCGCGGAGTTTAACACAGGAGCCCTTCGCCGGTCAAACGTTAAAAGAAAAGCCGGCTTGAGGCCGGCCTTCGCGGGTGAGGTAAGGCTTTAATAATACAAGGCCTTCACGCGACCCAGGCTCGTGGGCGTAACGCCGATTTCGGCGTAGCCGATGCGGACGATTACGCGCAGCATGAGGTTGCGGTAGGGATAGGGGTTCTTGCCGGCAAGGGGCACCCAGCGTTTTTCGGGCTCCTTTTGCCAGCTGCGCGCCAGGAACGTGGGATTGGTATCGCAGAAGTAGGGGTCGCAGTTGGGGTAGTCGTAAAATTGCTCGACCGCGGCCACGAATTTTGTGGTTTTCAAATAGTAGTTTACCCAAAAGGTTTTAAAGCCTTCGCCGCCGCCCGGCTTGACGAACCGGCCTTCCGCGCCCGCGGGCCACAACCTGGCGCCGGGGACGCCGCCCGCAAAGCGGAAGAGCGCTATGCGGAAGCCGTCGTAGCGGCCGTTGGGCCAGTGGGGCGACGTGAAGTACTTTATCTCGCGAACGACGTTGTGCTTCGTCTTCAACGTCGAGATGTCGAAGTCGTTGCCGACCCAGAAGCCGGCGCCGGTATACCAGGCCAGCTGCAAGGCTTTCGAGCCGTTATCGTAACCCAACTCGTACGGGCCGCCGTCCTCGGCGGCCGCGGCCGCTATCAGGATACAACTTATCGCTAAAGCTGTTAGCCTTTCCACCGCCGGACCTCCCCGTTGGGGTACTCCTGCTGCTCCCGCACTTGTGATAGCGATACCGGTTAAAGGTGTTAAATAGAGATGCTGCGGCCCCGGAAAAAAAAGGGCGCCAGTCGGCTCCCTTTGGCGCTAACGTTCACGTCCTCGCTAATAGTACAAGGCTTTTACTCTGCCCACGGTAGCGGGCGCGACGCCGGGATTGTGGTCGTCGTCTACGATTACGCGCAACATCAGGTTGTAATAACCCGTTTTATTCGACAGCGGGTTCCAATTGCCCTGGTAGTAAGCCCACGAGTGCTTGCGGAAGGTCGCGTTGTCGTCAACGAGATGCGGGTCGCAGTTGGGGTAATTGTAGAATTGCTCCACCGCGGCGGCGAACTTCCTGACGCCCGAGGGCAAGGCCCAGCCGACGTCGAAATTTTGCCACCCGTACCCCGTCGTCGTCCCGCGGACGTACTTCCCCCGGCCGCCGGCGGGCCACATCATCGAGCCCGGCACGCCACCGGCGAAAGAGTAGACGGCGAGGTAGAACCCGTCCCACGAGCCGTTGGGCCAGGTGGGCGTGGAGTAAAAGCGGACTTTTTGGATGTAGGGGTAGGTCTTAACGGTGGATACGTCGAAGTCGTTTCCGACCCAGACGCCGGCGCCGGAGCGCCAGGTGATGAGCCACGACGGCTTGCCGGAATCCCACTGCAGCTCGACCGTGCCGTCGCGACCCCGGGGCGCGGCTGCCGCGGGGCCCGCGGCGGCGCGCTCTACGACGTGGTCGGCGGCGCCGGCGACGGTTGCCGCCAGGGCCGCGGCCGCGGTGACCTCGCGCAACTTAAGCACCCGTCATTATAACGACGCGGGAACGGAGTGTCAATCGCAAAAGCGGACGTAAGAAAAGGGAGCCGGTTAGGCTCCCTTAAATGATGCATCAAAGCGTTCCGCTAGTAGTAGAGCGCCTTTACGCGGCCGATACTCGACGGCGACACGGCATCGTTCTGCTCGTTGTCGACTATCATGCGAAGCATAACGTTGCGATACGGCAAGACGTTCTCTTGCGAAAACGGCGCCCAACTCCCACTGAGGTACTGCCACGAGTGGCCCATGAAGGTGGGGTTGTTGTCGAGCATGAACGGGTCGGCGTTGGGATAGTTGTAGAATTGCTCGTAGGCCGCCATAAACGACTTGGTGCCGGAGAGTACGTAAGTGACGTCGAAGTCTTTCCAGCCGGTCGCGCCGGTGGGCATGACGAATTTCGGCGTGCCGCTGGTGGGCCACATAATCGACCCGGGAACGCTGCCGACGAACGAGAAGACGGCGATGCGGCCGCCGTCCCATCCCGTGTTCGGCCAGTCATTGCGCAGCTGGACCCGCATCGTCTTAAGGCCGCCGTACGTCTTAACGGTCGATACGTTGAAATCGTTGCCGACCCAGGTATCGGCGCCGGTGTACCATACAAGCCACCACTGACCGAAGCCCGAATCCCAACTCAGTTCAACGGTGGAGTCGTAGCTTGGCGCCTCCACTAGCGACGGGCTGGTTTCGGCGGGGAGGACGACGGAGTCTGCCGCCCACGCGCCGCCGGCGACGCAGGCTACTAAACCGATTACTAAAGCGAACCTCTTCATGAACAAAACCTCCTAGTTTATTTTCTGTTAGCCCGTTGGCTAACGCCGCTCAGGGAAAAATTCCCCCGGCCGAATACGCCCGGGGCTCCTAGATTAGTTTGTAACATCCTCGGGCAGTGGTGTCAAGGAAAAAATAAACTATTTTCAGTTAATTTTCACTGCCGTGCCGAGAAGCGCTTGCATATTAACGCTTAACCGCCGTCGGGCCCATTTTCTCCCGCGGCTTTTCCGGCCCGCCTTTTCCATCGTACGCCCTCCGGCGTATCTTCGAGCGCGATCCCCAGCGCCGAAAGTTTTTCCCGTACCGCGTCCGCCCGGGCGTAATCTTTTGCGCTTCGGGCGTCTTCGCGTTCGGCTATCAACTTTTCGATTTCTTCGTCAAGCGCTACCGGCGTGGCGTGGAATACGTCCAGGACCTGGTCGAAGGAATCCAACGCGGCGAGGAGTTTTCCGCGCCCGGAGGCCGAGAGCGCGGCCCGGTCCATCGCCCGGTTGGCCTCGGTGACCAGGTCGAAGATGGCGGCCAACGCTTCCGCGATGCTCAGGTCCGATGCGAGCGACGATTCGAATGAGGCCGCGGCTTCGCCGATTTCGTCGGCCAGGTCTTCGCCGCCGTCGCCGTCGTATTCGGAAACGCGGCGGTAGAAGTCGGTAAGGCGGGTTGCGGCCGCGTCCGCGGCGTCTAGGACTTCGAACGTCAGGTTCAACTGCCTGCGGTAATGGGTGGAGAGCAGCAGGTAGCGAATGGCCAGCGGGTCGTAACCCTTGGCGAGCAAGTCGGGAAGGGTGTAGTAGTTGCTCAGCGATTTCGACATGGACCGGCCGTCGATGATGAGGTGCTCGGCGTGGAGCCAGTAACGCGCGAACGGTTCGCCGGTGGCGCCCTCGCTTTGGGCGATCTCGTTTTCGTGGTGAGGAAAGATGTTATCCACGCCGCCGGTGTGGATATCGAACGTCTCGCCCAGGTACTTCATGGACATGGCCGAGCACTCGACGTGCCATCCGGGGCGGCCGGGCCCCCACGGCGAATCCCAGCCGCCCTCGCCCTCGCCGTAGGGCTTCCACAGCGCGAAGTCCCGCGCCTCCTCCTTGGCGTACTCGTCGACGTTGACGCGCGCGCCGGGTTGGAGCGACGCAATATCCATTCCGGATAACTTGCCGTACTCGGGGAAGGTGGATATCCGGTAGTAGACGGCGCCTTCCGAGACGTACGTGTGGCCGGTGGCCTCGAGTCTCCTTACGAGCTCGATCATCTCGGGGATGTGTTCCGTCGCCCGGGGGTAGAGCTCGGCCCGTTGTATACGGAGCGTGTCGACGTCCTCGAAAAACCCGGTTATGTACGGTTCGGTATATTCGGCGAGGCTGACGCCGGCCTCCCGGGAGCCGCGGATGGTTTTGTCGTCGACGTCCGTCAAGTTCATGACCTGGACGACGTCGAAACCTTTCCACCGGAGGAACCGCCGCAGCAGGTCTTCGAACGTGAAGGTCCGGAAGTTCCCGACGTGGGCGCGGTCGTAGACCGTGGGGCCGCAAGTATATATCCGGGCCTTGCCGGCCTCCAGCGGCTCGAAGGGTTCGAGCCGGCGCGTCAACGTGTTGTAGAATTGTATCGCCATTTCCGGTACCGAGAGGTCCGAGTTTGCCGGATATTATCAAAAAACGCCTTCGGGTTAAAGTTAATAATTCGAACGTCGCCGTTTGACGGCGCGCCCGAAATTATATATAATGGATCTTATAAGCCCAACGCACCGCGTGCGAGTCGGGTCTATTATGGATAGAAAAAGGAGAAAGATGGAAATCCCGTGGGGCGACGCGGCCGACGTCGAGGCGTTGAAGGCCCGACTGGCCGAGCTGGAGGAGAAGCAGGCCGCGGCGGAAGCGGCGGCGGCGGCGGCGAACGACGAGTTGCTCCGCCGGGCCGCGGACCTCGATAACACGCGCAAGAGATTGACCCGGGACTACGAACGCTCTTGCGCCGCCGCCGCGCGGGGTATTGTGGAGAAGCTGCTGCCGGTGCTCGACGACTTGACGCGCGCCATCGACGCCGCGGACGCCGACGAGGCGGTACCGCAGCACCACGTGGATTCCATACGCATGCTCGACCGTAAGATATACGACGTTCTGCGCAACGAAGGCTTGGAGGCCATACCCGCAAGCCGCGGCGACCCCTTCGACCCGGAGGTCCACGAGGCGGTATTGGCGACGCGCGACTCGGAGCTGCCGCCGGACGTGATCGCCCGGGTTGTGAGTCCCGGCTATAAATTTAAGGGCGTGCTCCTCAAGCCGGTCAAGGTTGAAGTTTGCGTCGCACGCGATACGGGAACGGGGCAGGGCGGCGCGCCGCCGGAAGGGGTGGAAGAAAGGGACGCCGAAATTTAGGCGTGGTTTAATCGCATTATGACGGCCAATAAAGATTTTTACGCGGTACTCGGCGTTTCGGAGAAGGCCTCCGAGGACGAGATGAAGAAGGCGTACCGAAGCCTGGCGATGAAGTACCATCCCGACCGCAACGCCGACGCCGACGCCGCCGAGAAATTCAAGGAGGTTAACGAGGCCTACCAGACGCTCTCGGACGCCAAGAAGCGCCGGGAGTACGATATGCTGCGTAAGTACGGCGCCTTCGCCGGCGCCGGCGGCCCGGGTTCGGGGGGGTTCGACTTCTCGCAGTACTCGCAACCGGGCGGCGGGGAGACGTTTCAATTCGACGTAGGCGACCTGGGCGGCCTGGGGGGACTCTTCGACCAGATCTTCCGGCGGGGGGAAGCCGGCGCGCCGAAGGCCGAACCGGCCGCGGGCCGCGACGTCGAGATGACGGTCGAGGTCCCGTTCTCGACGGCGGTGAAGGGCGGGACGGCGAAGATAAACCTGGCCCGCGACGAGCCCTGCATGACCTGCGCCGGAACGGGCGCCGCGCCGGGGACGCAGCCGAAGACCTGTCCCCAGTGCGAGGGGCGGGGCACCGTGACCGTAGGCTTGGGCCAGTTCGGCGTAACGCGGGCGTGCCCGACGTGCGCCGGCAAAGGGACGGTGGTCGAGAAACCTTGCCCGGAGTGCAAGGGCGCCGGCGTCCGCCGGGCCAAAAAGCCGCTGAAGGTACGAATACCCGCGGGCATAAAAGACGACGGCGTCATCCGCGTGAAGGGCGAAGGTAACGTCGGCGCCGGCGGCTTGCGGGGCGACCTCTACATCACGGTGAACGTCAAGGCCGACGCGCGCTTCCGCCGCGACGGCCTCGATACCTACGGCGAGCTCGAGCTCAACCTGGGCGAGGCGCTGTTGGGTGCCAAGAAGGCCGTGGATACCGTCCAAGGCAAAGTCAACGTCAAGGTCCCGGCCGGCATCGAGGCCGGCAAGAAGATACGCGTCAAGAAGAAGGGCATCCGCGACGAGCGCACCCGACGCGTCGGCGACCACTACGTCGAGGTTAAGATCGCCACGCCCAGGAAGATGAACAAGGAGCAGCGGGAGCTGTTCGAGAAGTACGCCCGGGCGATGGGGTGGACTTCGTAGGGGGCGATTCCGTATTATAAAGGCAAACCGGTACTTCGCGCGCGGTCGGCTATCAAACCGGCGCCCGCGGTTCTCTTCTACCTCCGCGAACGCGACTTCTCGTTGCGCGCGGAGGTTAAGGTCGCTCGTCGCGTCGGCGCTCGCGGCGGCCGTCGCCGG
>JAZGGY010000208.1:0-16479 GCA_036480675.1 bacterium
AGGACGCGTTCCAGGAGTTCGAGGGCCCGGCCCGGGATGCCCAAAAGACGGTGCTCGATTACTGGCCGTTCCCGATCGTCATATCGTACGCCGACCACGTCAAGGAAGGCGACTTCATCAAGCTGCAGGCGAGCGCTATTCACACCGATACCCTCGACCAGTGTAAGGTCTCGAGCGTTTCGAAGCCCAACAAGCAGGGCGACAAAAAGATAACGCGGACCCTCAAGATAAAAGCGCGCGCGGTAGTGTAAGACGAGGCAGGAGAGGAGCATGGCTAAGAAGAAAAACCATAAGGAACTGATGAACCAACTGAAGGAGAACCCTCCGTCCGAGCACATAACGGTCACCGTCGTGCTCGACGACGAGAACGAGACGGAGTTCAACTTCACCCGTTCGATGGAGGCGTACGACCGCTACCTCACCACGCTCATTATAGATAAGAAGCTGCTAACGGCCGCGAGCGTCTTCCTAATGGACATAGTCATTGAGGAGGAGCGGGAGGCGTTGGCGTACTTCCTCTCCGCCTATCCCAACGAAGCGATGAAGATCGTCAGCCACATTGCCGACGTCTACAGCGGCTCCATCGAGACGAAACTAAAAAACGCGTAGAGGCCCGCCGGTCGATTTCGGTCGCGCGGGCCCGCGCGTTAATAAGAGCGGTGTTTGGCGAGGTACCTGATGAACCTGAGGAATTTATGGACCGGTGGGCCGATGCGTTGTGCTTCATTGAGTACCAGGCCCGCGCCATCGCCGCTGAGGTAAGCCAGATCTTCGCAGAGCCGGAGGAGTAATATAGAAATGGCTACGAACGGTACGAATGGCGATACGCATATGTTTGATTGGGAAAAGCGCGCCGATATATGTAGTCCAAAGGATTTAACTCCGCTTTTCAGGACCCAAAGGGAATTAGTGGAATACTACGATAAATCTCTCGAAGATTTGTACGTGCGGGGCGAAGGGATTATCGGCGTAAAGCAAGGTATGTGGGACGAAAGTTGGAGCGATGACAAACTAATAGCTGCTGAGGTCGAAAAAGAATTCGTGAGCGAATTTAGGGAGGGCGAATTATTGTTTTATGTCGAACAGTTAAGATGGATGTTGAGAAAGGAACAACTAGAACATCAATGGGATGTTTTGCAACTTAGAAGGGTGTACGAAGGAAAATTGTCCGAAGCGTACTCTAGCTTTCCCGCGGTTGCCGCGGGGGCGGTGACGAACGTCATAGGTTTGGTCGCATCGGGTATGGGCCCTTGGGGTATTGTACCCGTTCTTGTTGGAGAATTATTAAATTTGTACGGTTCCGCTAAAAGTGAGGAACATAAAGACAAGAGTTTAGAAGCGCTTTACGAACTAGAAAAATTGGACCCGTTTATTGAAGAGCAAGAGGAATACTACGAGGAAAATATGAAATACCTGCATACGCCTGTAGGTGAAGAAAGGCGAGATAAAGCAATGATTAGGAGTTTGGGAGGGGGTTCGAAAAAAACTGGAGCGGGACTTACTTTTTCCGAAGCCTCCGGCTACGTAGGCGCGCCGTTATTACGTAGATTGCGTGCCGGCGAATCAGCCGAAACCGGTTTTTGGTCGGCGCAGGGCGCCGGGGCTTCGGGTATTAGTCAAAACTTCGGCGCAAGTAGCATCGTCATTAACCAAACGCCGGTGGACCAGGAAGCCGTTATGCGGGCTTTGGATACCCGCGTGAAGGACGAGGTCCCCGCGGAGCAGTAAACCTACCGCGCGGGTTTGTAGTACCCGCGATAATTTTAAATGAGCCCGGAAGCGAAACAACTAAAAAAGGATACCGAACCCCGTACGGGAAGTGCCGAGCTTTCTCGCGGCGCCGGCATAACGCGGGCACAGCAGGCGCGAACCATCAGGCAGGATTTCGGCGCGGGCGCGATAGTAATAAACGCCAAGGCCGTCGACGTCGAGTCGATACAACGGGCCGTGAGTGCCGTCGGCCAAGGGGCGGTCGCCAAGCCGCGGCCGAGGCAGCGGGCAGGCCGGCCTCGTACGGCGGTGCAACAACCGGGGTGGCGAGGTGTCGAGGTCCCGGACCTCCCACGATACCTGCCGTCAATAGTTAAGGCGGGCGGCGCTCGGAAGCCATTGGAGGGAAGGATTATGCGGGGTATTACGGCGCCGCCCGCTACTTATACCTCCGGCCCCGACGAGGGCGTTTTGAAGGGGAAAATAAAGTTACTAGGTAAAGCCGTTAATCAGGCCGCGCGGGCCCTAAAACCTTCTGAGCGCGACGAGGGCTTTTTAAGTAAATTATTAAAATTTATAAAAGGTGAAAGACTACAATTTGCCCGTGGGGCGCCGACTACCGATACTATAGCGATGGTCCCGCAAGCGGCGACGATGGCGAAGTTATCGGCCGAGGGCGAAAAAAGCGTGGCCACCGAAGGATTCTCGCCAAATTACTTCGATGGTGTAACCTCCCTTGGCCGCGTGAAGCGTTTGTTAGCCGAAGAAGAGGCAGTTGAAGTAGAAGAAGAAATACCGCTATTAGTCCTGATAAGGCCAGGCGAAACGCATGAGGGAGCCGAGAAAGACGAAGCCGCGGTCACTACTGCGGTACGTGATGCAATGGCCGCTGCGCTCGATGGGCGTAGCGAAATCGAAAAAATCACGGAAGGTTTTAATTGGGTTATTAAACCTATCAAAACCAGTTTCAAAAGGGGGGTGGAATACAGTACGTTCGGTACTAGATATGGCCCCGCATTAGAACTCGCTGTAAAAAAATTCGAAGAAAACAAACTTTTACGCGTAGCGTTAATAGATATACACTGCAACGCCGATGGACCAAGTAACCGAGGGACCTTGACGTTCTACGGGCACGGAGGAACGAATGCCGCAGACGGCCCATCGTTAGCAGAAGACCTAGCTCAAAAAATACACTACGCCGTCTATAATACGATGTACGGATTTGACGATTCGTGGGAGCATGCTGGACACGCAGAGGCGAAACACGGAATAGCGGGCCCCTCGTCTACTTTCGCCCAGTTACGGTATGGAGATGAGGTACCGGATCCATATAAGGATGAGCCGTTGGATTACGGTATGAAAAGAGTAGATTACGATATGCGGTATTACGCGGTATTAACCGAACTAGGCTTCCTTACGAACGACGACGACGAAAGATGGCTCATTAAGCCGTTTGTACAGAAGGCTTTAGGTAGGGCGATGGCGAACGCCGTTGTGGAGTGGCACGGTTCCCTAAAACCACTACAGTTTGCAACGCAAAAAACCGCAAAAAGCAAATAAGATACCCGAATCAGTAGAGTCTAAACAATCAAATGACTAACGAAGAGAAAAAACGCATCAATCCGCACGCGCCGTATGGAGAACCGGAGGACCCTCTGGATAAATACCCGTACGGCCCTTATTCGCCACTCGGGCCAACGACGGCGCCGAGTTTCCCGAGCCCGGAGACGATAGAGGCGATTAAGCTCATCGCGGAATACGGCCATGTCCCTGCTCATATTGCGCTTGAATTGCTTCCTCACGTTCCTCACGTTATAAAACTATTAGGGCTCGGGGGATTAATTATTGAATTACTTTTCATAAGTGATACTCCGGAACCGGGATATGAACCTTCCGGGCCAAGTGAAGAAAAAAAAGAACCATCAAAAAAGAAACGCGGAGGAGGTTCTGCCCGCGGCTATATGGGCGGCGGCCGGGGCGGCGGGACGGCCAACGCCGTCGTCTACGTCGCCGGCGGGAAGTACACCTTCAACGTAGACAAACTGGACGGCGCGAAGCTGAAACAAATACTACTGCAAGTCGCTAGCGAGGTGCGGCCTAATGGTTAAACTGCTTGATTATATCCCCAAGATCGGCGAACTCCTGAACCGGGAGGACCAACGGTTCACGCCGGACGACGCCGCCGGCGTGATGTTCGTCGACCAGACCTTCGTGCAATTGGCCCAGTACAAGATAGCTATCCCGGTGTCGATATCGGTATCGGCCACAAAGCGGGTCGTCGTCGTGGAGAACGAGGGGCTCCGCGAACCGATAAAATTTATCACCCCGACCGTAACGACCGAGATTACCCTCGCCGGGACCGCGGGCAACTGGCGCACGCCCTACCCGAAAGGCCCGGGGCTTCATGTCCCGATACCCCCCATACCGGGGTTGGGTGGGATGTGGGGCCGCGTAACGCACGAGATAGAAAAATTCCTGGGGCCGTCGTATTGCTTTGTCGACAAACTCGACATGTTAGCGGAAATCTACGGCATATTGCGGAAGGCCGAGGAGCCCGTCGAGATCAAAGACATCGAGGGGCGACTCGCCCGCTACGGCATAATGGCCGCGGTCCCGCTCTCCTTCAGCGACGAGCCCCAGGAAGCTCAAATCGCGTGGACCATGAAGCTCGTGGCGGACCGCGACGAGAACCCGATTCAGCTGATGTTCCCCGAAGAAAAGGCCGACGAGAAACCGGAAGAGAAGAAGTGGGGTATTGGCTATGGCAAATGGCAATGGAGATGGTAAGTGGCACGTCGTGGGGGCGGAGCAAGACCTCCTGTTCCTCGCGGAATGGTTTTACGGCGACTCCGCGGCGTGGAGCCACATCTACTGGGCGAACCTCGACGTCTACGGCGACGACTTCGAGAAGATCCCGTCGGGAAGCACGGTGTTCATCCCCGAGCTCGAGCAGACGCCGGTCGAAAAGGTATACACCGGCCCGGCGGTGAAAAGACGACGCCACGCCGAGCTCCCGGTGCGTACGGGCCCGCTCCACGCCTCGTTCAGGATCGAGGAGAAGGCTACCGGCCATAAGCGCCTAGTACTCGTCTTCAAGGGCACGGGCCAGGGGGTGACTGACTAATGGCTACGATAATTCCATTGGGGCCGGACGGGCCCGGTATCGCCGCGCAACATATGAGTGAATCGCCGACGCATCGCGTCAGCAACTGCCAGGGAGAAGGCGTCGCTGCGGAGGGTGGCGGCGGCCCGCCCAAGGGCGTGTCCGAAAAGCCGCGGATGAATATCGGCGTTCCCGTTGGCCCCCCCAAGAAGGAAAGAAAAAAGCAGAAGATGGTCCCGAACTACGTGCGGATTTGGGTCGAGGAAGTGTACGGACACCATTACGGCTACTTCGACGCCCTGGACGCCAACGGCTTGGACGAGCGCCACGTCCTAGAGGTGGACCAAATCGTATTAATCCCGCCGCGCGGCAAGAAGGGCCACCTGGTCGAGGCCGAGAAATGGAGGGAGAGGTTAAGTGGTCGTTCTTAACCCCAGATTCCGGCTTATGATTAGCCGGGAGGACAAGCCCGTCGCGAACGTCCGCGGCCTGAAGAGCGCGCGCGTCACGATGACGAAAAAGGAACCGGCCGACGTGTGCCAGCTCGATTTCCCGAACGCCCGCGAAATCACTTTCGACCTTTTCGAAAAAGGCGACGTGGTCGACCTGTGGATGGGGTATAAGGAATTCGGCGTCTACCCCGTCTTCATCGGCGAGGTGAAGGAGGTCGCGCCGAATCTACCGCTCCATCTGAAGTGCGAAAGCGCGGCTTCGAAGAGCAAGAAGGGGTCGTACACCAAGACGTACGTCAACGAGCCGTGGCACGTGATCGCCGCCGACGCGTTCGAGCGGTCGGGTTTGACGGCGAGGCGCGTGCCCCACAAGCCGGCTACGGACCCGCCGGGCCTGTTTCGCGTCGACAACGAGACGCCCGCGCAGGTCCTCGACCGGTGCGTCAAAGAAACCGGGTGGTCATGGTACGCCGTGCCCGGGACCGAAGAAGGGTACTTCGGCCCGCCCCAGGAGGAGTTGGAAAAAGAGGCCCAGGTCTTCCTCTACACGGTGGGGGAGAACGCCTACGCCGACGACTGCCGGCTCGAGTACGTGGCCGTACGCCGAATCAAGAAGGTGGTCGTGACGCTCGCCGACGCGGACTATCAGACGGCGCCGGTGATCGGGGAGTTCGAGGCGCCGGGCTACGAGGAAGGCGACCCGGTGAAAAGGCTGCAGTACACGGTCTCGCGCCCTTCGAAGGCGAAAGCGGATGACCGCGCGAAACAGGAATACCTCCACGTCTCGATCAAGGGTTACAAGGGCTCGTTCCGGGCCGTCGGCAACCCCCTCATCCGCCAGGGCTCCAACATAAACCTGGTCGTTCCCAAGTACGACAATACGCCGCGGCGCACCAAGGTCGAAAACGTCGACCACGTATTCGAGGGGGGCGTCTACGACATGGTGATCCAGGTAGAAGGAGGCGAGGACTAGTGGCCACGTTTACGGAATTGGTCCAGGCGGTTCAGAACCACCCGAAGCTGTTTACGGTCGGCACCGTTACCGCCGTCGACGAGGGCACGATGTCGTGTAAGATAACGCCCGAGGACGGTGGCGAGGTCGTCGACAAAGTGCCCATCCGCGTCATGCGCCACGCGAACCAGATCGGCTTCAGCGTCGTCCCCAAGGTCGGCACCGAGGTAATTGTGATGTGGCTCGACGAGTACCGACCCACCATCTTTCAGATCCACGAGTGGGCGAAGGTCGTTGTCTTAGATAAAAGCGGAATAGGTTTTACAATCGAGAACGGCATAATCCGCCTCGGTAAAGAAAAGGTTAAAAAGCATCCTGTTGCTTGGGGCGAAGTTTTGGAGAAGTATTTAGATAAAGACGAAATAGACCCTACTAAAAGTTTATTGACATGGTTGGCAATCAAACTGGGCGCAACCCCCCCTGCCCCTCCCAAATTTACGAGCGATGAGGTCAAAGTATCATGAAACAAGCAGACATTATATCGTTGGCGCGCGATAACGACCTGGACCTGGTGGTGGCCGACGAGGCCGTCCAAAACGGCGGCAGCCTCGACGTCGACGCCGGCGACTGGGCTATTCAGCGCGACCTGGAAGAACTGCTCTTTACGCCGATGTACCGCCGCTTGTACGAGCCGTTCTGGGGCCACCGGTTCGTCACGCTGGTTCAAGCTCCCGCGGGCCCCAACGTCCTGCTCGAGCTGAGGCGGGAGTGGCGTCGGCTTATGGAGCGCGACTACCGCGTCGTCGCCGAGACGGCGAACGTTGCCACCGGCGAGAGGGAATACATATTTTCGGTAAGGTCCCGATTGACGGGCGAACTTATAACGATCCGGAGGGCGTAGCGATGGCGACTTTTAAAACCGAGCAGCAGATATACGACGACGTCAAGGCGTACATTACGGAGAACACCGACCTCACCAACTGGAGCGAGGGTTCGCCCGAGCGGGCGATCGCGCGGCTGGTCGCGTTCGCGCTCTCGATGGCCTGGAAGATACTGTACCTCGTATATTCGAACATTTGGCCCACGACCGGCGACGCCGCGGGCCTCCGGAACTGGTACGAGGTTTTCGGCCTGACGTGGTCCGGCGAAAGCACCGAGGCGGCGCGCAAGCAGGTCTTGGCCAAGTTCCGCGAACGTTCCATGGGCACCGCCGATTGGTACGAGAAGACGGCGGTGGATCAGTTCCCGGCCGTTACGGATTGCCATTTCGTCGCGGGCGTGCGGGGCCCCAACACCGCGGACCTTATTGTTCTGCACCACGCCGCCGATTGTATGCAGACTACGGTAGAAGACGTCCAAGCCTATTTCGACAACGCGCAGCGCAAGCTTTGTACCTTCGACGTCCAGGTTAAGACGTACAGCGATATCGAGGGTACTATCTCCGCGGTGGCTGAGATGGTGGTGGCAGAATGAGCCGGTTTACGCAAACTTTTAACGCGCTCTACCGCAAGCTCCCGTTTTCGGACGAGGGCCGTACGATCCTCCGGGTCTGGGTGGAGGCTATACGCCGGGAGCTCGTCGGCGTCGCCGGCCCGCCGGAGGTGGTCGGCCTTCAGGAGCAGGCCAACAAAGTTTACGAGGCGACCTGGATCACGACTGCGACGGTAGGGGACCTGGACAAGTGGGGCGAAGTCCTAGAGGTCCCGCGGGACCCGCCTGAGAAGAGCGACGTCGAGTACCGCGTGGACCTCCTGGAGAGGATCCGCCTGAGCAACTACGGATTGACCCACTACTTGATCCGGACGGGCATAAACGCAATCGGAGCCGGGTTTACGCCCCCGCTTGCCGTCACCACCTACGGCATCCACGACCATTATAAAACCTACTGGGACGGCTCGCCGCCGCCGTACGGCCGGCGCGAAAACGGGTCCGGCCCTTCGGACGAATACTCGCTCGGGGACATCTGGGGCCTTGCCGAACTCGACCGCCTGGCGTTTTCCGTGGTAGTCGACCGCATCCCCACGCGGGAGGAGGCTTTTGAACTCGTAAACGGCGACACCACCTCCCCGGGTCTTGTAGCGCTCAAACCCGCGCAGAGCTGCGGCTTAATAGTCAACGACCTCGGCACCACGCCTCCCTCCTTCCGCCTCCGGTCAGTGGCGTACAGCGTCGCGGTGGCGCCGTGGCTGTGGAACGACAACTTCTACTGGCCCGATTTCGACCCGGCGCCACCAGGAGCCCCCGTGAATTACGTCGAACGGCTGTACGAGACGATCGGGGACAGCACGGCCGGTACATCATGGGTAATCGTGGACAGCACCGCAGCCAACAATCAATGCGAACTGGTAGGTTATGCGGCCCTAGGCGAGGTTGGCGTACCCCATTTGTGTTTACCACGGCTCGACGTGGAGCCGATCGTATTGGAGGAACGCGACATCTACGTCGACGTCGACCTGCACATCTACGATATAACCGGCTCGGGCTATACTAACTCCGCAGGGTTGGCGCTGCGCTACGACGACTCGACGGGCGAGATGTACGCGCTCGTCTTCTACGGAACCGATCCCGACTACTACTACGCGTTGTACTACGTCAACGACCTGGGCTCGTGGAACCAGGTCATCGCGCCGACCGCGACCGGAAAGGATATGAGCGCGTCGCAGCGGGTGCAGGTGACGTTGGAGTCGAATTACCTTACGTTGATTATCGACGGCGTCTTCAAAGAGACCCGAACGGACATAGGGACGGATTTGACTTCGGCCGGGCGCTGGGGCTTGCTCACGTACGGTGACGCTTGCGACCTCATCGTTGAAGAATTTAAATATTGGTAGGAGGCGGCGATGGTATCCCGGACTAACGTAAACGACCCGAATTTCCTATGGGATTGGATCTACAACGCGGATTACAAGCGCGACGCGAACGCCGACGAAGAAGCGAACCGGGACTTGATGCGGGACCTGTACGGAACGGACGCCGTAATATTTTCCGGCCTCGTCGTAGGCGACGGCTCGAAGCCCGATACGTTCAGAATCGCCGCGGGCCGGGCCCGGAACCAAGATAAGTACCACGTCGTCCTCCCGACCGACCTCGACAACCAGGACTCTACCGCCGACAGCGACGTATACTACGTCGCCATTAAACATAAGTACGAGACGTCGGAACCGGGAACGCCGGCGAAGGATACCACGGCCGCGGCGTACGACCGCGTACGGGCCGACGGGTACGAAATCGGCATTGATACTACCTCTTATGACGAAGGCGTCGGGTGGGTCCTACTCGCGGTGGCAACCCTGGGGAGCGCAGGCTGGGAATATGACAACCTCGACGAATACGGCATCTCCACGCGTTCGCGGCAAGCTGTTCGCGACGCGGTGTTTTGGACCTTTACAAAAGGCGGCGAGGTGACGGCCGATAAGCCCATATTTATGACCCATCACGGCGTCTCCTCCAACGTCTTCCCCGGGCCGTTCGAGGTCGTGATTAACCGGATCTCGATAACCGCTCATACCCCGAGCGGTGGGGACGTAACAGTAACGGCAACGGCGGCGGTGGGAGATGGGACCCTTCAGGTTACGCTGCCGGCCACCCAAACGGATACCGAGGTTGCATATGACCCTCTCGGCCAGGTAGTCGCCGCGGACGAGAAGGTCCAGGTAACCATATCGCGAGCCGACGTGGTGGGAGCCGGCCCTGAGGACGTGGCGGTAGTTTTGTCCGGGTACCGTACGGGCGAAATCAGGTGAGCGCCGAAGGGCATAACGTAGCCGTCGGCGCGGTAAGGACTGACAAAACATAGTAGATATCATAGGAGGACGCCGTGGCATCACGAACGAACGTTAACGACCGCCATTTCCTGGACGACCTCGCATACAACGAGGACTACCGACGAGACGCAAACGCCGCGGAACAGGGGGTCCGGGAAGCAGCGGTAGATATCTGCCGCGCGGGCGCCGTAATTTTCGACGGATTGGAGGTAAGCGACGGGACGCCTGCGGGCTATTTGAAAGTGTCCGCGGGCCGGGCGCGCGATAAGGATAAATACCATATTCTGGTCCCTTCCGACGAAGACAATGTGGAACCAGCTGACACTACCTCAGACACCCTGAACTATGTTGCCATCCGCCATAAGTGGTCGGACACGAGCGCCGCGAACGCCGTAAAGACCGGCCGGCATTATAACCGCGTACGCGCCGACGGCTACGAGATAGATGTCAGCACCACGCGGCACGACGAGGCCGACGGTTGGGTTAACCTGGCTCGAGCGGAATGGTCCGGGTCTACCTGGATAGTATATACTAATTACCCCGACCGCTCGCGGGGCCCGGCCCGGGACGTAGCTTTTTGGACGTATACGTACGCGGGAGTATTAGCGGATGCTACCGTAGACGACCTTATGTTCCACCACGGCTTAAATAAGGATATTTTCGCGGTTCCGTTCGACTTGGTTATACACCGGTTGACGTTTGCTGCGGACGTACCTGGTGTGGGTTTGGTAACATTCGGGTTATTTATCAACCAAGTAGAAATCGTCACCTTTGACGTTGATCCCACCAATATGCGTACAATTTCGTTTTTCGATAGCTCCGGTTATGTCGCCTGTGGGGTTAATGATACTCTCCAGATAGCGCTTACTAATGTCAGCGGTTACGACGGCCCCACGGATATTTCGGTCGTCGTCGCCGGCTACCGCGTGGGCGGTTAAGGCGTGAAACAAGTCATACGGACCGTACAGTTCGCGTGTAGGACGAACGATGGGAGAAGGAGAACGACATGGTTTCGCGTACCAACGTAAACGACGCCAAGTTCCTCAAGGATTGGGTTAAAGCCGACGATTACCGGCGCGACGTCAACGCCGCCGCGGAGGCGGCCCGCGACGTCATGCTGGACATATTCGGCATGCCTGCCATTATATTGTCCGGGTTGGAGGTCGGGGACGGCACCATGCCCGACACCTTCCTCATCACCGCGGGACGCGCGCGGGACATGAAGAAGTACCACGTCGTCGTCGCCGCGGACGAGGACGGCGTCGCCGTGGTAGATGCCGGCGGCGGCTACAACTACGTCGCGATCCGCCATATTTGGTCGTACGAAAGTCCGGACGGCGCCCACGATACGGGCCTCGGCTATAACCGCCTCCGCGCCGACGATTACGAGATCTCGGTGGCCGACAGTTTGTTCGACGAGGCGGAGGGGTGGGTAAACCTCGCCCGGGCCAAAAAGACGGCGGGCGTTTGGGCGTACGACGTACAATATCCCTACCGCTCCCACGAGGCCACCGCGGACGTCGCGCGATGGGCCTTTACGTTGCCTGACGTATACGACTCCACTTCGGCAGGGACTACCGTTTCATTATATCACCACGGCTTATCAGAGGATGTTTTCCCTACGCCTTTCGACGTGCGCTTCCACCGCCTGACGGTGGCCGCGGAGCTCCCGGGGGCGGGGGATGTAATGGCAACGTTAACGGTCAACGGCGCCGACACGGACCTTACAGCGACGCTCCCGGCGGGCGACATCGGGCCGGTAACTGTCTTCGTTCGAGAGGGCGTAGAGGCGCAGCCCGACGATGTAGTACAAATAACCGTGCTCTCGGACTTATGTGGGCAGACGAATTTGTCCGCTGTCGTGGCCGGGTACCGCACGGCCGAGTTGGGGCCGTAGTCGCGGTGGACGTTAAAACCGGACATATGGGGTACGAGAGCGACGACGTGTGCCGCGGTCACGCCGGCGTAACGGAGAAGCTCCGCGCACTGCGCGACGTCACCGGCGACCACGAAAACCGGCTGCGTAAGGGGCAGGACTGCTTCGACGTTATACGCCACGAAATCACGAAGGTGAAGATATATTTGGTCCTGGCGGTAATCGCGTCCTTCCTGGGCGGCGCCGTAGGGCCGCAGATATGGCGATTCCTGGGCTGGTAGCCTTAATACGTTCTAAAAATATGCCAAATTGGTCTTGGGAAATATTGACGGGTTTTTGCGGAGCCGTAGCGTACTATATCTTACGTTACGACCGACGCGGCGAGTTGAAATTCCGGTATTACATAACGAAGGACATATGGTCGTTGGTACAAGGCGTCGTAGCTTTTATAGTTATTTGGGGCGGTTGGCGGGCCTTGGACCAGCTCCCTTTGGTGCCGGCGGAGCTCCCGGAGATGAGCATATCGGTAGCGCTGCTCGTAGGCTTCGCCGGTAAAAAAATCGCAGATTATACCGTTCGCCGTCTAATCAGTATAGGGAGAGAGGGTGATACAAACGAAGATCGTAGCCGTCAGTAAGGGCCATCGCGGGACGCCGGGGAGCAACACCGGCGCCGTGGGGATCGACGGGTTGTCCGAGTTCAATATCGTTACCATCGTCGGTAATGCGGCGCTCGAAAGACTCGCGCAGATGGGAATCCCCGCCGTAGAGGTGCCGCGCACGCGGGTACCCTTCCGGTTGAAGTTCGTTGCCGATCTATTCAGGCGAGAACCGAAGCCCGAGGCGGTGGCCCTTATAGATATCCACGCGAACGCTTTTAACCGCGCCGAGGCGTGCGGCACCGAGACCTTCGTATCGACGCCGGGATCGAAGTCCCATCCGCTCGCGACCTTCGTAAACCGCGCGGTCGTGTCGACGTTGTCCAAGTACGATCTCTCGTGGGTCGACCGGGGCGTAAAGACGCAGCGCTTTCTCGTTTTCAGTAAAGCCCTCGCCCGGGCGGTCGGGATTAAGGGATACGATTTCGACCGGAGATATTTCGCGTGTTTGCTTGAGATTGGTTTTATTACCAATCCCGAGGACGCATCCGTGCTAACGTGCCGCAAGGCCCTGCTCGACGTCGGACACGCGATCGTGGAAGGAGTTGCGGAATGGCGTCTCGCGTACGACACGTCGCGGTCATAGTACTGGCGATAATCGCTGTTGCGGCGGCGCTTACCTTTATACAAAAGGGTTGCGATCGGAAGGAAGCGCCTTCGCCGCGGGTAAGTGGAGACGTTCCACCCGGGTGGGTTGCGCCGAAGGTCGAGAGGACGAGTCCGTGGCAACGGAAACTCTTACCGGGTCACCGCGGAACGAAGGCTGACAAATTACTTAAGGACTGGCCCAGCGGTACGCGGATTATCGAAGTGGGGCCTTCGGAGGAACCGACGTTGGTAGCCGTAACGCCTTCCGGTGACCTCGTAGTCGAAGAAGATACGACGAACGTCGCAGTATTCGAAAAACCGCGGCCGGGCGTCGAGCTGGAGGCGCGGCCTTTTATCGGGGCCGGCGTCGGGTTAGGAGGCGCGGCGGCCGTAGCGGGTGTAGACCTCTTAAGGATTACTAAAGTCCACGCTGGCGTAGGGCTCTCTTACGATTACGAACGGAATTTCGCGGGGGTCGTAAAAACGAGCGTAAACGTATGGCGGAACGTGGATTTATACGTTGCGGGGGGATACGGCGTCAAGGGGAGCACCGCTTTGGTAGGTGCCGCTATAGCTCTCGAATAATTGACGCTTCTCTCCTTTTTACTAAAGAAAACGCGCTCCGGCCGCCGGTTCGGCCGATTGACCACATCTGTCCTGATTTAACCACATTTGACCTGCTTTGGGCGGTTGACTCCCACCTGCCCGCGGGTAAAAATGAAGCCGCGCTCCAGGATGAACGGAATCTTTTGGGCGGCGAGTCGCTATGAAGGTCGTAACGTTACACCAACCGGTCCGAATGGGGAATGTTACCGTAGACCCGGGTGAACCGGTACTCCTCCCGGACGGTACGGCCACAAAGCTCGAAACCGCCTACCCCGGGCTTGCCAACGTCGGCAGCGTTGACGGCCATTATAATAAATACGAGGGCCATTCATTGGACGGCCGCTCGCTTTTGCTGGTGCGGAACGGCGGCTTCGGCGACCTCCTTTTCCTTACCCCTCTACTCCGGTATCTGGACGAGCGATATCGCCACGCCGGCTTCGCGGTCGCCTGCGGTAACCAATACCACGGCGTATTCCTGCGTAACCGCTTCGTTCGACGGATATTTACGTACCCGGTTAGACTCAAAGACTTCGTCTCGTACGATTACCAGTTGTTCTACGAAGGGACCCTCGAGAAAAGTACGGACCCCCACCTTCACGCGGTCGACCTTATGGCACGCCACGCCGGCGTCGCCGACGTAGGGGACCGGCGCCTCGCGTACGACGTCGAGCCGGCGCTCGCCAAGAAGGCAAAAAATATTCTACGTAACGAGTTGAACGTAAAATCCGGCGACGTAACTGTAGGCCTTCACCTCCGCGCCTCCTCCCCCATTAGAACGTACCCGCTCGAGAGCAGCTTGCTCGTGGCCGCGGCGCTGGGCGCCGCCAGCGCTCGGGTATTTTTACTGGGAGGCAAGGGCGATTGGGACAGAACCGTCGGCCGAAAACTCTCGCCGTCGGTTAAATTCGAGAACGTCGACAACTTGTGCGGGCGCTTCCGCACGATCGACCACACCGCGGCTTTTATGTCGCGGCTGTCTTTCCTTATCGGGCCCGATTCGTCGCTGGTCCACTTCGCCGGCGCTCTCGAGTTGCCGACGGTCGCGTTATACGGCCCGTTCCCGGGCGCGGTGCGGACGAAATACTACCCGAATTGTATAACGCTGGAGGGGCGGCACGCCTTAACCTCGGGCGGGCAAGAATGTACGCCGTGCTTCATCCACGGCTACAAGCCTTGCCCGAAAGCGGGAGAGGACGGCGTAAGCCCGTGCCTGCGGAACCTGAAGACGGAGACGGTGATTGAGGCCGCGTTAAGGTTATCGGCCGAGAAAGGCGTAATAGATGCCGACATGCGCTGAGGGGTGTCCGATATCGTTTGTAGTGACCGGCGTCGGCCGGTCCGGGACGGGCTACACGGCGAAGCTGCTCACTGAACTCGGCTTCCCTTGTTCACACGAGGGCATCTTCTTTCCGGCCGGGGAAGTGAGTCGTGAGAAATTACTTCGCGGCGAGCCGGGGCCCTGGGGCGACGCGTCCTGGATGGCGCCGCCGGCATACGGCAACCTGCCGGACGGCGTCGTAGTCCTTCACCAGGTCCGCAACCCCGTAGCCGTGATCCGGTCCCACGTGGGGATCCAATTCTTCCAGAAGCCGAACGCGTACACGGAATTCGCGATAGCTTTTACTTCGACGCTCCGGTGGCACGACTACGCGATCGTCAAGTGCATGAAGTTCTGGGTCGAGTGGAACCGACTCGCTGAAACCGCGGCCAGGATGCCACGGTTCCGGTACCACCGCTATCGGCTCGAGGACCTTTGCGACACCGGGAAGGGTACGCTCGCGTACGTCGCGACGCTTTTGGATCGCGCGCCAACCCTCGCCGATATCGAGCGGGCTTTGGCCGCGGTACCGCGCAACTACAATTCGCGCGAACGCGACCGCGGCGTGTCGTGGAAAACGGTGCCGGCGCTACCGGCGAAAGACGCGGTGCTGGAGCTCGCGCTGGAGTACGGCTATACCGCGGAGGAGGTCGAGAAAGCGTAGGTGGCCGGAACGGCGAAAATATTCCTTTCCGTACGGGGCCGCTACGACTACACCGTAGCGACCGTCGAAGGGATCGTCAAAAACGCGGGAGAGGCCGTCGACCTCTGCATCTTCGACGACCGGTCCGAGGGCGTCGACGGCGCCCGCCTTTGGCAACTATACGGCGAACTCCGCCGGCGGGGAGAGCTGAGCTTATTGGTAGTCAATACCGAGCGCACGACCGGCCGATATCCCTGGGGCAAGCCGGTAATGCTGTCCCAGTTCGCTAAGCTAATGGAACTCGAGAGCTTCCGGGCCGGAACCGACCTCGCCGCCATAATCGACAACGACGTCGAGCTGAGGCCGAACTGGCTGGCGAGTACCCGGCGCACGCTCGAGCTGGCGGAGAGGCAATGGCCCGGCCGCGTAGCCGTTGCCTCTCCCATTCACGACACTGTACACCCGGTAGTTGAAGAGGTAACGCTCGCAAGCGGCGTTGGTGTGCTGTTAAAGCTGAATCTCGGCGCCGCGGTTTGGGTATTTCGGCCCGACTTCTTCAACCGCTACGGCTTGCCGGATTTACGCTACGCCGGCCACGGCGCCGAGGATTGGTATTACGAGGGAATATTCAAGACGAAAAAACACCTTATCGTCGTTTTGGCGGAGCCGCTCGCCTTTCACGCCGGCGCGGGCGACTCTGCACGTAAAGCATTTCACGGAAAGAGAAGTTACTAAATGCGGCATAGGGACAAATGTCCGCTGTGCCCCGGGCCGTCGGACCAGGCAAACCATTACGTCAGGACGGCTAG
>JAZGGY010000209.1:0-17448 GCA_036480675.1 bacterium
TTCGTCCCGGAGGAATACGACGGCCTAGGCATGGGCGTCTTCGAGCTGTGCATCGTCGCCGAGGAGCTGTCCCGGGCGTGCGGCGGCATCGCGCTCGCGCTCCTGGGGACCGCGCTCGGCACCGAGCCAATCTTAATCGCCGGGACCGACGAGCAGAAGAAGAGGTTCCTGCCGCGCGTCGCCGCAGGCAAAGCGCTGGCGACGTTCGCCCTTACCGAGGCCGAGGCCGGTTCGGACCCGTCGGCGGTGCGGACGCGGGCGCGCCGCGACGGCGACCACTACGTCCTGAACGGGACCAAGCAATGGATAACCAACGGCGGCGAGGCGGAAATAAACGTCGTCATCGCGAGCACCGCCCCGGCGCGCGGCGCCCGCGGCCTGAGCGCGTTCGTGGTCGAGAAGGGAACCCCCGGTTTCGATTTCGGTAAAAAGGAGGACAAACTCGGCATCCGGGCGTCGGCGACGCGGGAGTTGATATTAGACGATTGCAAGGTGCCGGCGGCGAACCTGCTCGGCAAAGAGGGTACGGGCTTCATAACGGCGATGCGGACTTTCGACCGGACGCGGCCCGGCGTCGCGGCGCAGGCCGTGGGCATCGCCCAGGGCGCGCTCGACCTCGCCGTGGCCTACGCCAAAGAGCGCCGCCAGTTCGGCCAGCCCATCTCGAACTTCCAGGGGTTACAGTTCATGCTGGCCGACATGGCGACGAAGACCGAGGTAGCGCGCGCAATGACGTACGCCGTAGCGCGAACGATAGACTCCGGCTCCCGCGACGTTAGCCGTTATTCTTCCATCTGTAAAACTTTCGCCTCGGACGTCGCCGTCGAGGTGACGGCCGACGCCCTCCAAATATTCGGCGGTTACGGCTACATGCGCGAGTATCCAATCGAGAAGTACTTCCGCGACGCCAAAATCACGCAGCTCTACGAAGGGACGAACCAAATCCAGCGGCAGGTGATCGCGCTGGACCTCATTCGAACATCGGGCCGCAAATCGTAGCGGCCGCAACAAGCCCCCGGCGGCGGGGGCTTTTTTTAAACCTATGGCGGCGTTCCCCTCCCTCGTCGTTTCGCGGACCCGCTCGCTCTGGGCCGCGGCCGCGCGCCGGCCGGGTGTAGTCGTCGCCGCGACCGCACTCGCCCTCGTCGCTTTAGCCGCCGCCCGCGTCGACCTCGTCTTAAAACATACCCCCCAAACCAACGAGATGTACTCGGAGTCGCTGGTCCGGTTCCGGTACGCCGAGATGATAATGAAGGGCGAGGCGTTGCCGCGTTCGGACCCGATGGTCCAATGGCCGGAGGGCTTTCCGCGCGACGAGATGATAATGCCGCTGCCGGACTACGCCACCGGCCTAAGCTACAGATTGTGGAGCGGCGTTTTCGGCCCGACCGACCGCTACGCGCACCTCCGGTACTTCATGGCCTTCTACGCCGCGGCGTACATCCCCGCGGCTTTTCTTCTTTTCTGGGTTATGTTCCGGCGGTCGTGGCCGGCGTGGGCCGCCACCGCCCTCTACGTCACGTGCCTGCCGACTTTTATCCGCGCCGCGGGTTATTACATGCGCGAAGATTTCGCGACGCCGGCGCTGCTGGCCGCGTCGGCGCTGGTTTGGCTGCTTCTGGAGGGAAAGCCGAACGGCCGCGGCAAGAGAATCGCTGTCTCCGCGGCGCTGGGCGCGTGCGTTCTCTACGCGCTGAGCTGCTGGCATATGGCCCAGTTCTACGCCAACGTGCTCTTAGTCGTCGTATTCCTCGCGGCGTTCCTCGGCCGGCGGGGCCTGTACGGCCATATAGGAGTTGCTTTCCTCGTGGGGACGGCGGCCGCGGCGGTCCTCAACAAACCGCTCTTCGTGAAGGGCGTCCTTTGGTCCCCCACCGTCGCCGCGGCGGCGGCCCTGGCGGCGTGGGGAATGGTGCGGCGGCCGGCGACCGTCCGCTGGAGGTTGGCGCTGGCCGGCGGCGCGACGGCGCTGGTGGCTCTGTCGCTGCTCGCCGTCGGGTCCGGCGCATACGGTCACGCGTACGCGCTTATCTGGGCCAAGCTGCGGCTGGCGGGCGTGCACCCCGACGACCCGACGCGGCTGCCGGTCGACGCGCGCATATTCTGGA
This sequence comes from bacterium, assembly GCA_036480675.1. Classification (GTDB taxonomy): domain Bacteria; phylum RBG-13-66-14; class B26-G2; order WVWN01; family WVWN01; genus WVWN01. The sequence continues at coordinate 2,109 of JAZGGY010000209.1, forward strand.
TGGGCCCGTACGACACGACGACGCTGAAGCGCGCCCTCATCGAATACGGCCCCCTCCTCGTAGTAGCGGCGGCCGTCTTCTTCTGGTCGTGCGGGAAGTACTTACGCCGGCGAAAGGCCGCGGCGGGCGGCGCGCCGTTCTTTCCGGCGGCGATGACCGTCATAACGGCCGCTTTATATTGGCTCCTGGTCCGGCTGACCGTATTCTTTGCGCCCTGGGTCGCGATATGGGCGACGCTCCCGGCGGCGAGGGCCCGCCGGCCGTGGGCCAAGGCCGCTGCCGCGGCTTTGGTGGCGGCGCTTTTAGCGTTCCAATTCTACTGGGCGACGAATTACAATCGGCCCAGCGCTCCGCGGCGCCTGCTCGAGTTATTGCCGGAGAAGGAAGACCCGCTGTGGGACTACGGCAAAAGCGACAACGAGATTTTCTTCTGGTTGAAAGACCGTACGCCGGCGGGTTCGGCCGTGCTAGGCCAATTCGGCCTGAGCGCGTCGATAATGTATTGGGGCGAGCGCCCGGTGGCGCTCCACCCCATGTACGAAGTCCCCGAAATAAGGACCAAGATCGTCGAAACCTCGCGCGCTTATATGGGCGCCGAGGACGACTTCTACGAGCTGTGTCGCCGGTGGCGCGTATCGTACGTCGTCTTCAACGCCCCCGTCTTCCTGGTGTACCAACCGCCGGGCGACCGGTACTTCGCCGCCACCCCCGACCCGCCCGCCGACGCCGTGGGCATGAAGATGCAATTCCACCCCGAGTCGCTGACGCGCTTCCGCCTTATCCACGAAACGTACACCTTCCGCGTCTTCGAGGTCGGGCGGCCGTACGGCGGCTACGTCGCCAGGCGCTACCATCCCTATTTCGACAATTCCCTCTTTCCCGGGTTGCCGTCGCGCGAGCACCTCGGGGAAGTTGTAGCCGCCATCGAACGCGCGGTCGATCATTACGACCGGGGCCTGGCGCTGGAGAGTTCGAAACGGTGGTCGGACGCGGCGGCGCAATTCGGCATCGCTCTCAGCCTCCACCCCGACTACGAAGGCGCGGAATTGCGACTCGGCTATTGCCTGGCACAACTCCAACGTTACGACGAGGCCGGGCCCCATTTCCGACGGGCGTTGGTCGTCGACCCCGACGACGCTATGGCCCACACCTACCTGGGGTCGTACTACTTCTCGACCGGGTCGTACGAGGCGGCGCTCAGGGAATACCGCCGCGCGTACGAGCTCGATCCGGACGACGAGGAAAACCTGGAGCGGATACGCCTGACGGAAAAAGTTATGGCCGGCTCGTAGCCGGCCTTACTGATACTGCGGTAACGTTTCGTCCTATCCTTCGCCGCGCGGCTCGGGGACGTACTCCTGGATTCCCCACCCCAATTTCTCCCGTAGAAGTTTGTAGAAGTCCTTCTCCTCCAGACGTATGAGGCGGAGGCGCTTTTTGGCGCGCGTGACGTAGACGCGGTCGTCCTCGGCGAGGGTGTAGGTGGATTGGCCGTCCACCGTCATCACCGCCTCCTCTTTACCCCTGGTCCGGAGCTCAATGCCCACCTCGAGATTGGGCGGGATGATAAGGGGCCGCACCGTGAGCGAGTGGGCGCATATCGGCGTCAATAACAGTACGTCCACGCGCGGGTCGACGATGGGGCCACCGGCGGACAGCGAATAGGCCGTCGAGCCGGTGGGCGTCGCGGCTATGATGCCGTCTCCCCGGTACGAGAAGAGGCGCTCGCGGTGGATGTAGGCGTTCACGATTACGATGCGGGAGATGGCCTTGGGTCCCAGGACGAGGTCGTTAACCGCTAGTATGTCGCGCTCCGTTTCGCCGTCCGAGCGCTCGAGCCGGATGGAGAGCAACATGCGGCTTTCGACGAGGAACCGGTCGGTCAAGATGGCGTCGACGGCGGTCTCCATCAGGCTGATGTCCATCTCGGAGAGGAAGCCGAGGCCGCCGAGGTTCACGGCCAGGACCGGCACCTCGTTGGCGGCCACCAGCCGCCCCACGGAAAGCAACGTCCCGTCGCCGCCGAAAGAGATGACGAGGTCGCACGCCTTCCCCATCTCGGCTATGGCTACCCGGTCGCCCTTTAGATTTCCCCAAACGGCGGTACGCTCCTCGATGACGTACCGCTGGCCGCGCTTCTGGAGCGCCTCCAAGCAGGAGGCCACGCCGTTGACGGCGTCCTTCTGCTTCCAGTTGGCTACGATGCCGAAAATATAGCTGTCGGTAACCGCCATCGGTTTCGCGGCGTTAGCGGCCCGCCCGTATGGAACGCAAGAGCTGCTGCGACTGGTCGAGGTACGACCGACCCTTCTCCATGTCGCCGGTTCGATTGTAGAGAAGCCCCAACTTGTTCAACGTATTCGCTACCTCGAGCTGGGCGCCGACCGACTTGTAGAGCGCCAGAGCCTCCTCGTACTTCTTCATAGCCTCTTTGAGTTGTTGCGTATTCTCGTCGACGTGCCCCAAATTGTAGAGGGCGTCGGCCCGGCCGCGGTCATCCCGCAGGCCCTGGTATATGCTCAGCGCCTCGTTGTGCTTGGCCTCGGCGGCCTTGAATTTCCCGAAGCCGGCCTCCACCAAACCCTGCTTGTTCGCCGACAACGCGATATTATTCTTGTCGTCCGATTTGGAGTACGTGCTATACGCGTTCTTATAGGCCGTGCCGGCGGCGGCCAGGTTGCCGGCATTGAACTCGGCGTCGCCCAGCGCGCGGTAGCTGTAGGCCAGGTCGGAGGTATACTTCTTGAGGGGTTTATAAGCCTCGACGGCCTGCGTGTAGCTGGTCTTGGCCTTGTCGAACTGGCGCTGCGCCATGTATACGTCGCCCAGCTTGCGCAGGCACCGCGCCTGGCCCTCCTCGTCCTCGGACCCGGCAAAAGCCTGCTTGGCCTTGTTGTACGACGAGTCGGCTTCGCCGTATTCCTTCAGCGCCTGGCGGTAAACGCCGGCGTCGTAGTTAGTCTCGCCGACTTCCTCCTGGTTCTTGGCCTCCGTCAAGAGGGGCAACGCGTCGTCGCAGTATTTCAGCGCGCTGCGGTAATTCTCCTGGGCCCCCAACGCCCGGCCTATCATCCGCAGCGTAGCCCCCTCTTCGTTCTTCTTGGCCTCGCGGCGCCAGATGCGCAGCGCTTCCGTCAGCACTTTGTTGGATTCCTTGTAATCGCCCAGCTCGTAGTTAACAGCGCCGAGGTAAACGAGCGAGCGCGCTACCTCTTCCTGACGCCTGAGCTCGCGCCACAATGGCAGCGCCTCAGCCTGGCTCGTCTTCGCCGCTTCCGCCTCGCCGAGCCGCGCCTGCGCCGAGCCGAGATGATTTAACGACGTCGCGACGCCGGCGTTATCGTCGAGCGAGCGGTACGCGCCCAGCGCTTCGTTGTACAGCGTCTTCGCTTTCTGGAAATAAGTGAGGTCCTCGGCGGCGACGCGGGGGCTTATCCTGGATACGCCGATGAGCTCGTTAGTGTAGCCAAGATGGTTTTTAATCTCGGCCGTGAAGCCCCTGTCGTTGAGGGGTGTCGCCGTCCCGAGCGCGGTGGTGAAGTTCTTCTCCGCCTTCGAAAGCTCTCCCTCCCGCAACGCAAGCTGGCCGAGGTCGACGTAGATTCGCGCTACCGCGGGCGTGTTCTGTATTTTCTTTTGGACGCTTACGGCCTCGCTCAACGACTTGGCCGCGACCTCGTATTGGCCCAGCTCGGCCTGGGCGAGCCCTTTGGCCCGCAACGCGTCGCCCTCCGCCATCGGCCGAAGCGTAGCGCGGAATACCTCCAACGCGTTGTCGTACCGCTGGACCGCGCCGGCGTAGTCTTTCTGGGCGGCCAGCGTCAAGCCGAGGCTGTAGTAAAAGTCACCCTTACCGGCGCCGATCTTACCGGTCTTGTATATGGCCTCCGCTTCGCCGAAGTATTTCGCCGCGGTCGCGGTATCGCCCTGGGCGAGGAACACTTCGCCCAGGCCGACGAGCGCCCGCGCTTTGCCGGCCTCGTCGTTCAAGGCGTTGAAGATGCGGAGCGCCTCGTTGAACTCGCGGGCGGCGGTTCGGATGTCGCCCGAGGCCAGCCGCGCCTGGGCGAGCTGGCGCTGCGACTCGCCGATGCCGAGCTGGTCGTGCAGCTCGCGGTACGTCTCCAGCGCCTGGCCGTGCGCGACGAGCGCCGCGTCGGCGTTGCCCTTCCGGCGTTCCGCCCGGCCCAGCGCGTTCAGCGCCATCGCGACGTACGCGTTTTCGCCGGCGCGCTCGGCGAGGGCCTGGGCCTTCTTGGCATCCTCCACCGCCCGGTCGAAGAGAAGCTCGGCCTCGAACAGCGTAGAGCGCCGGATCAAGACCCGGCTTTGGCCCACGTCGTCGCCGGCGGCGGTGTAGAACTGAAGGCCGAGGTCGAAGTTCTTCTCGGCGTTCTTGTAATCGTAGCGGTCGTAAGCGATGATGCCCATCTGGAGTTCGCAGTATCCCTGGCCCGCGTTATCGTTGAGCTTTTTATAAATCGATTCGGCCTTCTTGTAACTCGCGAGAGCGTCGTCGGCGTTGCCGGCGCGATACTGGACCCGGGCCAGGTCCACCGCGGTATCCGCCGCGGCGAGGTCGCCTTTGGTCTCGGCGAAGCCGTCCAGCGCCTGTTGGAACTCGGCCTGCGATTGGCTGAGATTTCCCTGCTTCTCGTAGGTGGCGCCGAGGCGGCGGTGGGTGCTCGCCGCCCAGTGCACCTCGTTGAGGCCGGTGAAGCCGGCGAGCGCCGACTTGTAAGCGGATAGCGCGTCGTCCAACGCCCCTTTGGTCTCCTGGGCCTCGCCGACGTAGTACTGGGTCTCGGCTACGCCCATCTTATCCTGCACCTGTTGAAACAACGCCAGCGCGTCGTTGTGATACTTTAAGCCGCTGTCCGGTTGCTTCAGGGCGACGTATACGCGGCCGATCCAGTTCATCGCCAGCGCGGACCCCTTCTCGATGTTGAGCGTCCGGTAGATGCGGAGCGACTCGCTGAAGGAGCGTATAGCCTCTTTTTGCTGCCCCTTCTCGAACTGGATGGCGCCGATCTCGATGCCGGCGTCGGCGGTACGCGTCTGGTTGCGGGCGCCGCGGAAGAGCTCGAGGGCGGCGTCGAAATCCTTAAGCGCCTGGTCGTTTTTCTCCTGGGCCCGCAGCCCCTTGGCCCGGCCTAAAGTGGCCTCCGCCTGGCCGTTCTTATCTCCCAGGGAAGTATAAGCGCTGAGGGCCTCGCCGAAGGCCTGGTTGGCGAAGTCGTACTCGTCCAGCTCGAGGTGAGCCTGGCCTTTGTAAACCAACGTCTCGGCTATCTCGCCTTTGGTATTCGCCGCGCGTTCGTACTCGAGGGCCTTGTCGAATTGCGCGAGAGCTTTCTTTTGTTCTCCGGCGGCGACGAACGCTACCCCCATGCGATTGTAGACCGACGGCACGTCTTTGGTGTTGCCCGCCTTATTCATCGCGCTCAACGCGGCCTTGTAATCCACCTGGGCGCCGTCGTAATTCTCCTGGCGGTACTTCACGTCGCCCAGCGCCGCGGCCGCGGCCCCTTCGCCCGCCGGGTCCTTGACAGTACGGTAAATACTCAGCGCTTCCGAGAACTTGGCGGACGCGTTCTGGTAGTCGCGCTTCGACATGTGGGCGGCGCCGAGGTTCATCAGCGTCCGGGCCTTACCCAGCTGGTCGTTTATGGCGGTATAGGCGGCGAGCGCGTCGTCGAAGTAGTGAAGCGCGGTATCGTAGTCTTCTTTGGCGACGTACGTCAGGCCCAGGTCGTTCTCCACTCCCGCGACGCCGAGCTTGTAGTCCTGGGCGCGGTTGATGCGCAGCGCCTCGTCCAGATAGCGGGCCGCGGAGTTGTAGTCGCCCTTGGCGTAGTGCATGCGGCCCACGTTGGCCATGGTCTGCGCCACGCCGAGTTCGTTCTGCAGCAGGCGGTTCGTCGCCAGCGCCTCGTTGAACGCGCTATTGGCCTGGTCGAAATCGCCCTGGGCGGTGTTGACCTTGCCCACGGCGTTGAGCGCCTGCCCGACGTTCGTGCGGTCCTCGGTTCGGCGGAAGGTATCCAACGCGCCGGTGTAATTGCTGAGCGCTTCGCCGTACTGGCCGCGGTCGAACTTGATGTCGCCGACCTTCATCTGCGAGAGCGCCTTGCCCGTCTCGTCGCCCTCCCGGCCGAAGTTCTGGGACGACTGCTCGAAGAGGGACAACGCGCCGTCCTGGTCGCCCAACACCTGGAGGGCCACGCCGAGGTCGCGCTGGACGCCGGCCACTTCCGCCGTCATGTTCTCGCCCTCGTAGATGGACAGCGCGCGCTCGAGCGACTTGCGCGCCTCCTCCAGTTGACCCTGGCGCACCTGAATGGTCCCTATCTCCCACGTAACCTTGGCGAGGCGGGCGTTATCCTTCAACCCTTTTACGATATCCAACGCCTGCTCGTACGTCTGTAAAGCTTTGGGGTATTCGCCGGTGGTCTTGTAGATGCGGGCGATGGCGATGGTGCTGTCGGCGACGTTGCCCTTGTGGCCGAGGGCCTGGCGGATGCGCAGCGCCTCGTTATACGACTCGAGGGCCGAACGGTAGTCGGCCTGCATCTCGTACGCGTAGCCGACGTTATGGGCCGCGTCGGCCGCTCCGGTCTGGTTCTTTATCTCGCGGTACTGCTTAATGGCGTCGTTGAAGTAGATGGCCGCCTTGCGGTAGTTCTTCATGGCGTAGGCGTAGACAAGGCCCATGGAATTCAGGATTTCGGCGGTCCCCTCCCAGTCGGCCAGGCGCCGCGTTATAGACAGCGCCTGTTCGTAGTACCGCAGCGAATTGGCGGCGTCGCCCTGGGCGCGGAGGGCGTCGGCGGAGTATTTCAAACACCGCGCGATGCCGTCCTGCTTGCCGAGCTTGGTGTATAGCTCGCGGGATTTCTCGAATTGGGACTGCGCGCCGGTGTAGTCCTTCTTCTCCAGGTAAACGCGGCCTACGAGCATCTCGCCCTCGGCTTCGCCCTCGCGTTCGCCGAGCTTGGAGTAGATGGAGAGGCCCTTGCGGAAGTAGTCGAGCGCGCGGTCCACCTCGCCCTTGTCCAGGACGATCTGGCCCGCCTCGAGGTACATCCGGCCCTTCATCTTCTCGTCGGCGGCGCCGGCGTACTTCGCCGTGGCCTCTTCGTACGCCTTCAGCGCCAGCTCGTACTCGCCCCGGGCGAAGTAGATCGAGCCGATGGCGGCCTGGGCGCGCGCCTGGCCGGTGACGTCGGCGGCCTTTTTATAGAGGCCGTACGACTCGTCGTAGTAGGTCAGCGCCTGGTCGTACTGCTCCTTGGCCTGGTAGGTGGAGCCGAGGTTTTTGTTGACCAGCGCCAGGCCGGCGTTGTCCTTCAAGACCGCGAAGTCGTTCAGCGCCTTTTGGTAGTAACCCACGGCCTCGTCGAACTCACCCTGGACCTCGTATACCGAGCCGAGGATGTTGTTGGCGCGAGCGACGCCCTCGACGTCGCCGATGGAGTCGAAGAACTCGAGCGCCTCCTCGAACACGGCGACGGCGCGCGCGAACTTGCTGGCCTCGAAGAGCTTCATTCCCTCCTCGAAGGACTCCAGCGCGCGGTTGCGGATCTCCATCTCGGATTGGCCGAACGCCGGGGCGGCGGCCGAGGCCGCGACGAGCGCGACCGCGAGTGTAAACAGCGTAATCCGTTTCGTTGCCTTCATATTAGCCCTCTTCGTTGATAGGCTGCGGCGACGATTAATTTGTTTAATGAATACTTACTTAATATTACAGAATACCAGAGCTAAGTGCCGCTGTCAAGTTATTACTGGCCGCCGGCGCATGCGTAAACGCCAAGAATTTCAACTTAAAACGCCATCGAGCTAAAGCTGTTTTGAAAGGCCGGCCTTCCGCGCCGAGCTTGAGCCGATATAGAAAAGCCGCCCGCGAAGGGCGGCCGTTTGCGGTTAGGCGAATGCTTATTGTTGAGATCTGCCAAAACCCTTAAAATGGATTATGTTCCCTCTGTCGCCAGCTGCCCACACGTCGTTCTCGTTCAGTGCGAATACGGATTGGCAATCGAAGCTCTTACCGCCTTCCTCCGACGACGGCTTATCGTACCTCGTCCACTTTTCGCCGTCCCAGTACCACGTCCCCACGCCTACCGCCCACCCGTAATCCAGCGCCGTGAATTGTAGGTCGTAAAAATTTAAGTAACCCCCGTTCGCGAACCTAAAAACCTCGCTCCGCTGCCATTCTATGCCGTTCCACCGCCACGCGTTCGTTTGCCCGGGTTCCGCGGGTTCACCCAAAGCCCACCCGTTATCGCGGCTCGTAAAACCGATGCATCTCAAGGACGTTTTTATTGACGTGTCTAAGGTTTTTTCCCAGGTGTTACCATCCCATTTATGTATACCGCCTCTACTAACCGCCCACCCGTCGTTCGGACTCCAGAAGAAACATCCACTCCAATGAAGCGTAGGAAATTCGGTCTTATACCATTTCTCGCCTTCGTACCTTAGCGCGTAATCGCCGCCGAAGGCCCACCCGTCGTCGGGGGCGTTGAAGTGCATTTTGTAGATGAAGCGGACGTTCGGTATTGTCACTTCCTTGAAACTCGAGCCGTCGTAATGCCACATATGGCTGACGTAGACGCTGTAGGTCCGGTTCTCGATCCCCGCGACCCAGCCGTCGTTCGGTCCGTTGAACCAAATCTGCGTCAGGCCGTAGTCGTAACGGGGGTCCGCGGGGCGAAGCTCTTTAACCAATTTCCAGCTCGAGCCGTCGTAATGCCATATCTGGTGTCCGGCCACGGCCCAGCCGTCGTCCGGACTTACGAAGTAAATATCGCTTACCCCCGCCAAACACTTCGGCGTCGGTACCCATTCCCATACCCCTTTGTACGGCGGCGGCCCCGTCGGCCCGTCGTCGTCGCAGCCCGAAATATATAATGCGGCCCCGGCGAGCAATACCCCAAGGCCGCAGTACTTAATTATTATTTTCATTCTCGAACCCTCGTTTACATTCTAAATGTTGCCCTTTAGTTTGTCAAACTTTTTCGCGGCGGCCTATAAATAAGGGCGGCCTTCACGCCGCCCGGGGAAGCACTTAGTATTAATAACGAAACTACTCGAAGCCCAACTTCTTCTTGGCCTCGGCGCTCATCATTTCCGGTTTCCACGGCGGCTCGAAGACCACCTCGACGTTGGCCTCGTCGACGCCCTCCAGCTCCTCGACGGCCTTCTTCGCCATATCCGCCATATAATGGGCCATGGGGCAGCCCGGCGCCGTCACCGTCATCTTCACGTCCACCTTGCCACCCTCGACCGCGACGCCGTATATCAGGCCCAGGTCGACGATGCTCATACCCGGGATCTCGGGGTCGTTCACGGTGCCCAACGCTTCCATTACGGTTTCTTTGGTCGCTGCCACGCCTAACCTCCGGTAAAATTTAAGGCGGCGCCGCTTAGCCGCCACCCACTATCTCCACTAATTCCAGAACGTCGCCCTCGGCTACGGGGGTCGCGTCGTACTTCTCGCGCGGCACGATCTCGCGGTTAAGCTCCACGACGGCCCGGGCGGCGTCGACGGCGAAGTGCTCGAGGACCACGGTTACGGTAGCGTCGTCGGGGAACTCGCGCCGCTCGCCGTTAATCACTAACTCCATGAGGGTCGTCGACTTTCGGCTTCCGTTTAGCGCGCGCTTCCGCGATGAGCGCTTGTAAATCGGGCCGGAGGTCGTTCTTAGTGAGGTAGTCGTAGATGGCGGCGTCGAGCGCCTCTTCGCCCAGGACGGAGCAGTGCATTTTCTGCTTGGGGAGGCCGCCGAGCGCTTCGGCCACCGTCTTGTTCGTGATACTCAGCGCTTCCTCCAGCGTCTTTCCCTTCACGAGTTCCGTGACCATGCTCGACGTGGCGATGGCGGCGCCGCACCCGAATGTTCGGAACTTAACGTCTTTAATTACGTCGTCTTCGACCTTGATGAAGAGCTCCATCATGTCGCCGCAGACGGGGTTTCCCACTTTGCCCACGCCGTCGGCGTCTTCGATTACGCCCACATTGCGCGGCTTATAAAAGTGGTCCATCACCTTTTCGCTATACATAGTTTATCCTCAACGCCTGCGACTATACGGGTCGCCGGTGGAGGCGTTGCGCCTCGTCCAGTACCTTACGCAGGTCGGTGTTGTCGAGGAACGTCTCTATCTCAGTGCTCAGCTGTTGCCAAAGCATCCTCGCGGCGCAATTATTCCTCTTGGGGCAAAATCCCTCGGCTCGCCGGCGGGTCCTTCCGCCGTAACACGACTCGGGAGATATACAGGGCGCGACGCCGATCGGGCCCTCTACCGCCCGTACGACATCGCCCACGGTGATTTTCGCCGGCGCCCGCGAGAGCTTGAAACCGCCGCGGGGCCCGCGGACGCTCTTGACAAGGCCGGCTCTTCTCAGCTTAACGAACAGCTGCATAAGATAGTCGGCCGAAACGGTCATCTCCCCTGCTAACGCCGAAACCGAAACCGGTGCGCCGTTATCACTTTCGGCCAGATGTAGTAACGCTCTAAGGCCAAAGCGACCCCGCGTTGACATCCGCATGCTAAAACCTCATCAGATATATTGTATAGTTAATTTTTTGCTAATTTCTCCGGTAGGTTCATTAGCCCGTATAATCAGCCTATCATATATACCCTGACCGGTCAACTTATAAACTTATTTTACGACGGCTCAAAATCCGCGGCGCGATTTCCCCCTCCCGGCGCTGCCGTTACGATTTGACGGCGACGCGGCGCGCCTCCGCCAACGCCGTTTCCACGGTTATAGCTTCCATACAGTTGTAATGCTCGCAACGTTCGCCCGGGCACTTCTCGCACGCGAAACCGGCGGGCGTTATCACCGCGGCGTTCTCCCCCCGAGGCCCCCACCGCGTCGGCGACCCCGACCGAAAGGGCGCGAATAACGACAGCGTCGGCGTCCCCACCGCCGCGGCCAGGTGCATGGGGCCGGTATTGCCCGAGATGAAGAGCCGCGCGCCGGCGAGTATGCCCAGCAGCGTCCCCAGGTCCGTCTCACCCGCGACGCTCACGCGGCCGTCCCCCTCCCCCGCGACGTACGAGGCGAGCTCCGCCTCGGCGGCCGCGCCCGTAACGACGACCGCCGTCCCCAAAACCTTGGAAAGCTCGGCCGCCAGGACGCGGTACCGTTGCGGCGACCAGTTGAGCGACGAGCCGCCGCTCCCGGGATGGACGACGACGTACCCCTCGCCGGCGACGCCTCGAGCCGCGAGGAGCCGCCTCGCTTGCGCCCGGTCGGCCTCGGCCACGTTCAAGCGCGGGGCCGGGATTTCCGCCGGCGTCGGCAAGCCCAAAGGTTTCAGGTATTCCAAATTGTACTCGATCTCGTGACGGGTGGCCGGCGAACGGTGTAAATACACGCGCCGGTTGTAAAGAAACGAGTAACCGCGGTAGCCGTTGCCGATACGTAGTTTCACGCCGGCGTACCGGACGACCAACGTATCGACCATATCCGGGTGTACGACGACGGCCGCGTCGAAACCGCCCCGCCGGACCTCCGCCGCCGTCTCGCGGAAGCCGCGGAGACCCCTCTTCGAAATGATTACGTTCTCGACGGCCGGGTAAATTTCGAGCAGCGGAGCCGCCCCGGCCGTGGCCATCGCGCCCAGGCGGACCTCCGGCGCCGCCGCCTTTATGCGGTCGATCAACGGCAACGTCAACACCCAATCGCCGAGCCGGTCGCTGCGAACGATCAATATGCTATCTAGGTCCAACGTCGCCATCTTTCTCGGCCGCCAGTAACGGCGCCGACAACCCCCATAATATTACGAAGACGATTAGCATTGCCGGGTCCGCCACTACGTCGCTAACCAGGCCGCTCACGAGTACCGCCGCCGTGGCCGCTACCAGCCCCAGCCCCAACGCCCGCACGCGCGGCCCCGCATCTTCCCGTCGGAACGCCCGCCAAGCCGCCCGCGTCGACGCCACGACGATCCAGACGGCCGCGGCCGCGGCGAGCAAGCCCGACTCTAGAACCAGCCGGAAATAGTCGGTGTGCCAGCCGATAACGCCCGCCACCGGCGAATAAAAACGCGTCTGGTGCGGGAAAACCAGTTTTATCGTCTCCGGCCCGAAACCGGTCAACGGCCGGTCGAAGATTATCGCCAAACCGCCTTCCCAAAGGATGTCGCGGTAGTTCTCGAAAGCGGGGTCCCCCAGCGAAAAGCGACCCGATGCCACGCCCGCGGGCAAAAGGTAAGCGGCAACGGCCGCCGCGACGGCGAGTAAAAGAAGCAAGGCCCAAATGCGCCGGCCCTTCAACGCGCCGACCAGGCCCACGCCGCCCGCGAGGGCGAGCCACTGCCCCCGGCAAAAGGTAAGTACCAGCGCCGCGAACGGCAAAGAGGCCGCGGCCGCCACCCACACCCGGGCCCGCCCGCTCGGCACGAATACGACCCAGGCGACAAAAAGGCATAACGCCACGGCCAATATCTCGGCGAAAGTCGTATATCCGCCCGCGCGCGAGACCACCCGTTCGACGTCGCCCGCGGCGAAATCGACGACGCCCGCCGCCGCGGCCGCGACGGTCGCCGCCAGAAACAGGTACACCCCCGCCAGGCGGCGGGGTCGCGAAAGCGCCATGTGGGCGAGCGGGTAGTAAGCCAACAGCAGCCCCGATTTCTCGAGGCCTTTCCAACTGACCGCCGGCGATACCGACGTCAACGTCGAGAGTATGCGCACGACGAGGAACGCGGCTACCGGCAAGTCCAGCGGCGTAAGCCGGAGCCGCCGCCAGCCGCCGGCCCTGACGTGCAACAAGAAAAACACCGTCACGGTCAACAGGCCGAAATAGGCCATCGACGTCGCGAACAACGGCGCCGGCACGAGCGCTATAACGCCCACGAAAAATAAACCCGCGAGCCGAGGGCTCGACGTATATGAGCTGCTTTTTCCTTCCATCGTCACGACGTTATCTAACTACCGCCACTTTTCCGAAGCGCCGCTCCCCGCCGGGGTCCTCGACCACGAAGAGGTAGACGCCCGAGGCCGCGGCGCCGCCGCCCGCCGTTACGAGAGGCCACTCCGCGACGCCGGACGCGTCGGCCGCCGTCGCCCACACCTTCGCACCGGCGAGGTCGTAGAGTACGACCGAGCTCCCGGCGGCCATGTTTCCGAAGCGGACGCGGTCGTGCCCGGCCGACGGCTTAGCCGGGTTGGGGTACGCTACGACCGCCGACGAGAGTTCGGGTCCGCCGCGGGTCCCGGCCAGCGTCGCCGCCGCGGCGAGATTTACCCTGGTTACGTCGGCGCCGAACGCCGGCGCGAGATGCTTCGGCAGGTCTTTCGTCGTATGGTACCAGGGGTAGAACTCTTTACCGGCGTACTCGATAGATAGCAGCGCCGGGTAGCCGAACTCCCAGAACGGCTCGTGGTCGCTGCCGCCGCGGCCCTTCGTCGTCGGGTAAACCCCGTACGTCGGTACGTACAACCGCGCCACGTCCTGATACGCCGCCAGGAGTGCTTTCGAAAAGTCGTTGTACCGAACCTCGACGTCGTGAGCGGGCTGGTCGAGGTACGATATCATATCCATATTGAAGACGCCGCGGATATCCGCCCCCGCTTTGTATTCCTCGCGGGCGTACGCCCGGGAGCCCAGCAGGCCCTCCTCCTCGCCCGAAAAAGCCAGGAATTTGACCGTACTATCGAAACTACGGTCGGCCAGGACCGTAGCCGCCTCGAGCACCCCGGCCACGCCGGAGGCGTTGTCTTCCGCGCCGGGCGCCCGGTTCCAGGGGTCTTCCGATATGGCGTCGTAGTGGCCGCACAGCACGTACACCTCGTCGGGCCGGGCAACGCCCTTTTTCACGGCCTCCACGTTGTACCATATAACGGGCCGAGCGCTCTTAATCTCGACCTTTTTCCAATTTTCGCCGCCGTCGGTGGTGTGAAGAACGACCGACGGGCCGCCGACGATCCACGCCTCGTCGCGGCTGACGGCGGATATGCCGTTGTAGGTATGGTACTCGCCGAAAGGCGTCGGTTGGCGCTTCCAGCTCGCGCCGGCGTCGTCGGTGCGGTAGACCTTGCCGTTGTCGCCGGCGGCCCATCCCCGCGTAGCGTCGGCGAAGGCGACCTCGGTGAAGAAAGGCCACGCCGGGAAATAGCCCGATACCCGCCGCCACGTCTCGCCCGCGTCCTTCGAATAGAGGATGGTCCCCTCGTTGCCGACCATCACGGCGTGCGTCGCGTCCGCGAACGCCATCCGCCGCATGCCGAAGCCCTCGGTCTGGGGCACGTTCACGGCCTTCCAACTGGCGCCGCCGTCGTAAGAGCGCATCACCAACCCTTCCATCCCGAGGGCCCACCACTTATCCGCCGTCTGCGCGTATACGCCGAGGATCAACTTCTTCGTCGGCGTCGCCACCTTGCGCCACGTCGCGCCGCCGTCAACGGTGCGGTAGACGGCGCCGCGGTCGCCGCCGGCCACGCCCACCGTCGCGCCGAAGAAATAGACGTCGCGCAAATAGTCGGCCGGGTTCTCCAGCGGGAGCTGGGCCCAGGTCCGGCCGCCGTCGTCGGTCCGCGCCAGGAAACCTCGGCCGCCGACGACGAACCCCGTACGGTCGGTTACGAAGTAGCCGTGGTCCAGCCGCCCTTTCGACTTATGATAGGTCCAACTCTGGCCGTAGTCGTCGGTCCGCCATACGTACCCCCACGACGAAATCAGCCACCCCAACCTGCCGCCGGCGCGAAAGACGCAGTCCCCCAGGTAGTCGTTGGCCATCGGCTCGTACTCGTACGACCAGCGAGCGGTTTCGTAACCCAGGCCCTCGAAGTGCTTCTCGATATAGGCGGCCGCCTCGGCTATTTCGTCGGCGTGGGAGTAGCGCGTCGCTATGGCCGCGAGCTTTTCTATGTGGCCGAAATAGCGGTCGGCGCGGACCCGCGCGACCAGCTGCGCCACCGCCGGGTCGTACGACACTTCGGGCAGGACAAATTTCCGCGGCGCCTTAAGCGGTTCGCCGCCGACTCGCTTGATCTCGGCGCCCAGCGTCGCCAGCCTCTCCGCGGCCGCGGCGTCGCCGCTGACGACGTACGTTTCGCCGAAGCGGGCGAGGAGCGTTACGCCGACGACGCGGGGCAACTCGGCCCCCGGGCGGGGCCAGGCCAGGTAAACCGGCCCGGGCGGCGAACCCAAGTCCACGTAACGATACCCGTCGAGGGCGCCCAAGGTATGGGGCGCCGCGAACGCGAGCGCGAAATCGGGACGGGCTTCGATTACGGCGACGCCCTCGGCCAGCAGCGCGTACGCGTCCGCCGGCCGCTCGAGCTCGACGGCCACGAGCTTGGGCCCGGCGGATGCCGCGCCGCCCACCGC